>JAKJEU010000071.1 GCA_022705265.1 Pseudomonadota bacterium
AAACAAAGCGTGTAAAATACCAGCCACAGGGGTTCTTGCATTCGCTTTAATGTTAACCGCAGTTCTTGCAATAGCACCAGTAGCGCAAATGCCACCAAAAAATATTGAAGCAATATTTGCAACGCCTTGGCCCACAAGTTCACAATTTGGTTTGTGTTTTTTGCCACTCATGTTGTCGGCAACGACCGCGGATAACAAAGATTCAATACTTGCCAAAAATGCAATAACGCAAGCAGAAGGAAATAAAATAGTGAGGTTTTTAATATCCATAGCAGGAATAAAAGGAGAAGGCAAAGTATTAGGAAGCTTGCCAAATCTCATTCCGATGGTTTCAACATTAAGATTAAGAAAATAAGCAACCAAAGAGCTTATTAAAATAGCAATAAGATAATATGGAAGTGTCGACTTAATCTTTTTTATTCCAACAATAAGGGCAAGGGTAAGTAAGCCAATAAAAAGTGCAGAATAATTACAAGTATTAGCATTTGTAATATAAGAATGCCATTTTTCCATGAATTCAGAAGGTACATTTTGAATGTGAAGCCCAAAGAAGTCTTTTACTTGGCTTGAAAAAATAATCAAAGCGATACCAGCCGTAAATCCCGTAATCACAGGATAAGGAATATATCCAATAATTTTACCAAATTTAAAAAATCCGAATAAAATAAGCAAAATTCCCGCCATAAAAGTCGCAAGAGCAAGCCCTTGGTAACCAAATTTTTGAATAATATCAAAAATAATGACAACAAAAGCTCCGGTTGGTCCTCCGATTTGGAAATCACTTCCTCCTAAAAATGAAATGAAAAAACCAGCAATAATAGCGGTGTAAATGCCTTGTGCAGGACTTACTCCTGATGCTATTCCCAAAGCCATTGAAAGAGGGAGGGCGACGATTGCTACTGTAAGACCTGCGATTAAATCTTTTTTGAAATAATCAAGGTTGTAATTTTTTATGTGCTCGAACAATTTTGGCACATATCCTTTTAAATATCTTTTTATGAACATAAGAGAATGCCTTTTTTTATAAGTTGATTAAATTGTATGAGAATTTCTGTTACTAATTTTTTTTAAACTAGTAGGCAACATTGTATTTCCGTGCATGTTGTATGAGGTAAATTCATACCAAAAATCGTATGTAAAGGCAATATATTTTGATAAAGCGGTTTAAAATTATTTTTTTGTTGACAAAATATACCTTAATGGGGTATATTTTAAATACTGTACGAGGGTATGGTATCTAACAAGTTAATATAAGGAGAATAAAAATGTCAAAATGTGAATGTGGAAAAAAATGTAATTGTGGTGAAAATTGCAAATGCACCAAGGATTGCAAGTGTGAAAATTGCACCTGTGGTGAAAATTGCACTTGTGGCAAGTAATTTTTTAGGGAGGCTTAAACTCCTCCCTTTTTTATCGTTTAAATGAGGTTTTTTGTATGAATAATAAAAATTTTTGTAGCTGTATGGTCTTAGGTGGAACTTTTGCTTCGGCTTTATTTCATTTTGTTTTTTGTGGTCTTCCTGCAATTTTAGGGATTGTTGGAGTAATTTTTGGTGTGTATGGTTCTTTGTCTTTTGATTTTATTACGAGTGATATAAGAACAATTCTTTTAATTGTGTCAGGGCTTTTTATAATGATTTCTTTTTTATTTTATTTAAAAGAAAGATGTTGTATAAATAATCCAAAAGCTTTTAAAATTAAGAAAATTATATTGTTTTCATCTGTTGGTTTTTATTTAATCGGAATAATATTTCACATATTATCATTAAATGTAATGGTTGAGCCAGCGTGTCATTAGGAATAGTTATGGAAAAAAAAGATTGTTGCAATAATGGTAATCCTTCGCATCAAAAAGAGATTTCAAGAATAAATCGAATTTTGGGTCAGCTTGAAGGTGTAAAAAGAATGATAGAGGATAATCGTTATTGTCCTGAAATTTTAATTCAATTAAAGGCTATTCGTTCTGCGGTGCGTTCGGTGGAAAGCAATATTTTAAAAACTCATCTTAATCATTGTGTGGTTCAATCTTTTGATAATGAAGAAGATAAACTTAAAAAAATCGAAGAAATTCAAGATTTATTCCATAAATTTGATTCTATTTAATTTGAATAGAGGTTTTATTTAAAATGATTTTTAAAAGTTTGTTTTTTTCGTTGTTGATGGTTTTAAGTTTTCCTTCATATTCTCAATCTTTTTCGTTGAATAACAAAGATTTAGTCGAAGTTTCAAATAATGAAAAAGGTGGAATAATTCATGATTTAAAGTCAAAATTTACTAAATTATCTTATAAATTTTTAAAAATTCAGAAAGAATATAATAAAGAAATCTCATCTCACATAAGAAAGATTAAAAAAGGCGATTTCAGCCTTATATTAAGCGTTTTGGGTATAGCCTTTTTATACGGAGTAATTCATGCCTTAGGCCCAGGGCATGGAAAGCTGGTTGTTATTTCGTACTTTTTATCCCATTCTCAAAAATGGTTCAAAGGGATTTTTATGGGCTTTCAAATTGCTTTTATGCATGTTATTTCGGCAATATTTATTGTGTTGCTAACAAGCCAAGTTGCAAAACATATGCTTCATGAAAACCAATCGCAAGAAATGTATTTTATAAAGCTTATAAGTTACGGTGCAATTGCTTTGGTTGGGTTTTATATGCTTTATCAAGCGTATAAGGAAAAGCAAGAAGCATCATCAAAATCCATGTGTTGTTTGGCACTTAGCGCTGGTTTAATTCCTTGTGCTGGGACTTTGCTTATTATGTTTTATTCAATGTCCTTGGGCGTTTTGATGGTTGGGGTTATGATTTCCTTGGCCATTGCTTTTGGAATAGCTTTTACTTTGTCGTTAATTGGCATAATTTGTGTTTTCACAAATAAAAAAATGTCAAATTTCAAAGACGAGGGCAGGCATAATAAATTTGTTAAATCCCTTAATTATGTCGGGGCAATATTAATCATTTTTATTGGTGGATTATTATTTGTTGTTAACTTATAATGCTTTTTCATGAATATTAAGATTTTTAAAATACTTTGCTTTCTTTTAATGTGCTTTTCTTTTAAAGCGTATTCGCATCCTCATGTTTTTGTTGATGCTTTTGTTGAATTTGAAATTGATAAAGATGGGAATTTAGTGTTATTAAAGCAAACTTGGGAATTTGATGAAATGATGTCCGAAAGTTTGAAGGAAGATAATGACACAAATGCCGATGGAGTTTTTAGTAAAGAAGAAATTAAAAAAGCCTCAGATACTTTTATGAAAAATATGCCTGAATATGATTTTTATACTCATATGTTTGTTAATGATAAAAGTAAAAAAATAAAAAAAGCGAAAAATTTTAATATGTTTATAAAAGATGATCTTGTTAATTTTTATTTTGAAATCGAATTTGAAAATCAAATAAATCCTTTTAAAGATAAAGTTGATATAGGTCTTTATGACGGTGAATTTTTCGTGGATATAGCTTATAAAACAAAAGGCATAAAAGTAAATTCAAATAAAGAATGCAAATTTAAAATATTTGAAGATGATAAGCACAAAATTTATTATGATTTGGTAAGTCCTAAAACTATATCTGTTTGCCGTGATTAAAGTTTTTTAAAAAGTTTAAAGGTGTAACTCCAATTATTTTTTTGAAATTTTTTGAATAATGGGATTGGTCATAAAATCCGCAATCAAGGGCTGTTTTCGATATGTTTTGTTGTTTAATAAGTAAGTTTACGGATTTTGTTATCCTTACATATGTCTGAAAATTCAAAGGTGTCATGCCAACATTATTTTTAAAATGCTTTATCATATAAAATTTATTCATTTTAAATTTTTTTGAAAGCTCTTGAATAGATATCTTTGTATCAAAATTATCAAGTATATGCTTTTTGATTTCATTAATTTTTTTTGCAATCGATGATTTAAAAGGCTTTTTACATATCTTATTTAAAATCAACCTAATTGCATGGGCTGTATTGGCAAGATTTGCATCATTTTTAAATAATTTTATTATGTTTTTATCATGTATTTTTAAGATGCTAAAATCATATTCTTGATTGGTTTTCAAAGTAATGGTTTTGTAGGAGCAGTTTTTAAGAATGCATTTATGAGGAATGTTTTTATTAATTATAAAGATTTCATCATTTTTGAAACTATGACAATGATTGTTTAACAATATATCTTCTTGCCCATTTAATATTAATCCAACAATTACATTATTATGAAAATGAGTATCAAAGGTGTGAGAGGTATTTTTTCCAAACACACCTTCGTAGATTATATTATCAACGCAAGTTTTATAAAATTTTATATCGTTCATAAAATTATTATATTTAGCTTTATGAAAAGAAAGCAAGAATATATAAATCGCTTAATGCAATAATTGAGTGGGGAGTTTTATTTGGAATAACGGAAAATATCCCTTGTTCGTATTTTATTTCTTTGGTTTCAAGCTTAAATAAGCCTTCGCCTGAAATTACTTGATGAATTTCGATTTTGTCTTCGTGAATGTGGGTTTCCATTATGGCATTTTTTTCCAATTTAACCAAAAGCATTTCAATCTTATCGTTTATAAGCTTTTTAATATATATTCCTTTAAATTTTGGGTGAGGTTGGAATTTGATTTCATCAATCTTTATGTCTTGATTGATAAGGTGTATGTTTTTTAAATTTTTCATATAATAAATCTCCTTATATAGGTTAATGATTTGATTATATGAGAAGTATTAATATGAAATATTGTAAGATATTGGCTTATTTGTAATTTTTTAAAACAATCACAAATTTTGCACCTTTGTTATTTTTGTTAAGGGCAAATATCTTTCCTCCCATGCTTTCAATGATGTGTTTTGAAATCGCAAGTCCAAGCCCAGAGTGAGAGTTATCGTCATCTTTTTTACGGTTTGAATAAAATCGTTCAAAAATCTTTTTCAAATTTTCGTTTGGAATGCCAATGCCTTCGTCTTCGATGGATATTATAAGGTGATTTTTTTTAATGAAAGCATTAATGGTGATTGTGTCAAAATCCTTGCTAAAAGAAATAGCATTTGAAATAATATTGTCAAAAACTTGGGCGATTTTTACATCGTTTGCAATTATTTTAGGGCATTTTGTGAAGTTTAAATTGGTTTTAAAATTAATATTTTCAAATCCGATTTTTTTGATTTCTATAATATTGTTTAAAAGCTCGCAAATATCAATTTCAAATACTTCGCTTTTTGCAAGTTCATAATCAAGTTTGCTAAGGTTAGAAATTTCATTTACAAGTCTATCAAGCCTTATAATGTCCTTGCAAATAATTTTTGCCATATTGTTTCTTTTTTCCTCGTCCTTTAAAACCAACAAAGTCTCAGAAGCAGAGCGAAGAGAAGATAAAGGATTTTTTATTTCATGAGATATATCAGAAGCAAAATTTTTGCTTGCAATTAATCGTTGCCACAAAGTTTCCACCATTTTTCTTAAAGCTATGCTAAGCTCTCCGATTTCGTCTTTTCTTTTTGAAAAGTCTGGGATTTCACCGTTGTAAGAGTTTTTAAAACTTATTAAATTTGCGGTATTTACAAGTCTGTACAAAGGAGAGGTGATTTTTTTTGCTAAATAAATTGATAATATAACATTAATTACAAGGCTTAATAAAAACATGATGGATATTGCATTTCGTATGTCCTTTAATGCTTGATTAATTGCATTTTTTCCACCTTCTATTATGACTATGCCAATAATTTTTTCACGGTAATTAAGAGAAGATATGTAAATCAAATTTCCATCAACGGTTTCTGTTTTTATTTCCTTAACTTTACCTAAAAGTACAAGAGGCAAATCTTTTAAATTTAAAGGGTTCGTAACAGAGGATTTTTCTTTATTACTTGCAATAAGGTTAACTTTTGAATTATATATTTTTATGCTTATGTCAGGGGTTAATAAGTTGTTTAAAAATTTTTGGGCATAAAATTCATTAATTGTAAAATCGATTTTATTTTCGGATTTTTTATCAATTTTTTCGGATTTATAACCAAAAGCGATATTTTCGTTATTGTTTATTATTTTGCTAGGAATCTTTTTCACTGTTTTAGGTGTTAAAAGAGTGTTTTTAATAAACAAGGAATAAGATATTAAATTCTTATATTCAGAGTTTTTGATATAAGTTTTGTGATTACTTAATATAAATAAGCCAAGAGCAAGAATAACCAAAGCCAAAAAGTTTATTAAAATAATTTTTTGAGTAAGCTTTGATTTTAACATTTTTATTCTTTATACCTGTAACCAAGTCCGTACATAGTTTCAATTTTATCGAAACCATCGTCGATTTCTTTGAATTTTTTTCTTAATCTTTTTATATGAGTGTCAATCATGCGGTCGTCGGCACTGGACATAGTCCCATAAGCATAATCGATAAGCTGATTTCTTGTTTTTATATGACCAACTCTTTCAACAAGGCATAAAAGTATCAAAAATTCAGTAATGGTAAGGGATAAAGGAGTGTCTTTCCAAAAGCAAGTATGTTGATTTTTATCAAGTTTAAGAAAACCTTTGTTAATAATATTGCTTAAATCTTCTTTGTTCTTGGGATTGCCATTTCCTAAGGTGGAATTTGACCGTCTTATTATGGTTTTAACCCTTGCGATAAGAAGGTTAAGAGAAAAAGGTTTTTTAATATAATCATCAGCACCGATTTTAAAACTTGAAAGTTCGTCTTCTTCTTCCTCTTTGCTGGTAAGCATAATTACAGGGGTGTCAGTTTTTTCCCGTAATTTTTTTAAAACTTCCATACCGTCCATGCGAGGCATCTTAATATCCAAAATAATTAAGTCGGGTAAATTGTCAATAACGCCATGATAGCCATCATAGCCATTATCATAAGTTTCAATGTCAAAGGACTCGTTTTTCAAAGCCTCAGACACGGAAAGCTTAATATTCTCATCATCATCAATTATTACAATTTTGTACCCCATGAAGTCATTATAATCTTAAATTAGTTTTCAAGACAAGATTAAATTTTGGCACACAAGTTGCATAAGTAATGTCAGGAGCTCGGAATATGGGCAAAAGTAATTTATAAAGTATTTATATGGAGAGAAGAAATGTCTAGTAGTCAAATAGCTTTAACCTCAAGCATGAGATCAAATCTTTTAAGCTTGCAAAACACTCAAAAGCTTATGGATATTACACAAGAGCGATTATCAACAGGTAAGAAAATTAATTCTGCGCTTGATAATCCTGCATCTTATTTTACAGCCCAATCCTTGAATTCAAGAGCAAGTGAATTAGAATATTTACTTGACGGAATGAGCCAAGCAGTCCAAGCATTAACTTCGGCAAATGAAGGTTTAACAAGTCTTAAAAATTATGTTG
>JAKJEU010000072.1 GCA_022705265.1 Pseudomonadota bacterium
CTTTCCGCCATAATCCCCGACATTTGAAGTGCCGGAACAAAAGCCGTAGCACCAGGCAAAGCGGTATAATAAAGTTCGTTATCAATCATTTTTTTTATCAATAAAGCACCAGGATCGGAAATAATAGGAGACCCAGCATCAGAAATCAAAGCAACCGTTTTTCCATTATTAATAAAATCGATTATTTTGTCACTTGCCTCATCAATATTATGTTCATGACAAGGAATAAATATTTGATTTTTCAAGATTCCAAGGAGTGATAAAAGTTTTTTTGAAACCCTCGTATCCTCACAAGCAATGACATCAACTTCTGATAAAGTTTCAGAAGCTCTAAAAGTTATATCACCCAAATTTCCAATCGGAGTTGATATTATATAAAGACCAGTTTTCAACATGAAAAAGATTATATATTTTTTATAAAAAGCTTACAAAGGAATTATTAATAATATCTATCCCTATCACTTACTCTTCCTCTTTTATAATCTTCTTCGAATTTTGCTTTTCTGTCGGCTTCGTCTTTTTCTTTTTGTTGTTTTGCTTTTTCTTCAATTTTTTCGATTTTTATATCAACTTGCTTGTTAACATTTTCATAAAGCAAAGGATTATTTTCTTTTAAAAAATTCTCTGCTCTATCAACTGTTTTCTTTATAATTCCCTTAAATTCGTCTTTATGCCCTGTATTTTCGCCATAAAGAATATCAGCAGCAGTAATGACAGGCAATTTTGCATCTTTCGAAAATTTATAATTATAAAGTTTACAATGCAAACGATTGGCAAATTCCTTGCCACCCCAGCCAAGCAAAGGAACAACGAGAGGAGTTTCAAGAAACATATTAATCGGAAATTCATAAGTACCGATAGGAGGTAATTTATCGCAATTAACAATAGAAAAAATTGCACCGCCAACAGCTCCCGCCACTTTTACAGCCTTATTCATAGCAAAGCAAGTTTTTATATAATTTTTATTTCTGGCTTTATCAGAATAAACCAACGGCTTAAAAGTCTTCATTATTGCACCACAAATAAACGACTTTCCCGAAGAGAAAACATTAATATTTTTACCGTAAAAAAAGGACCTTGTCATGTCATGAGTAATGGCATTTTTTTTAAAAGGTTCCTTTTGATTTTTTTTATTCATCATGATCCTTACTCCTTACATATTAATAATAAACAAAATAGGTCGTTTTGTCAAAAAAATAATGTGGAAAAATTTTAAAATTTATGCTCTATTACTATCATGAAAGAAAGAATTAAATTTTATGGTCGAAAAAAAGGTAAAAAGTTAAAAGAAAACCGTGAAAAGTTGCTTTTAAACTTTTTGGACAAGGTGAAATTAGATCCTGAAAAAAGCTTTGAAGTTACGGATATTTTTTCACAATCCTTTGATAAACATGTGCTTGAAATTGGTTTCGGTGGTGGCGAACATATTGCTGCTCAATCTTTAAAAAACCAAGATACTGGCTATATCGGGGCGGAAGTTTTTATAAACGGAATTGCCTCTCTTCTTGCTCATTTGACGGGGCACGAAGGTGGCGAAGCCTTGGCTGACGGTCGAGTTGACAATGTAAGGATTTTTAATGACGATGTAAGACTTATATTACCCTCATTTAAAAATAATTGTTTTGATAAAGTATATCTTCTTTTTCCTGATCCTTGGCCAAAAACAAGGCATAAAGCAAGGCGTTTTGTAAATCACCCTCAACTTGATGAACTTTCAAGAATCATGAAATCTGGCGGTGAATTTATTGTTGCTTCTGACGATATGACTTATATAAGATGGGCTTTATTTGTTATGAGCGAAAGAAAAGATTTTGACATAATTTGGACAAAATCAGAGGAATATTTCACTCAACCAAACGGCTGGGAACAAACAAGATACGAAACAAAAGCTTTAAATCAAGAAAAAAAGCCTGTATATTTGGTATTTAGAAAGAAATAATTTTATAAAAGAGGCAAAAAAATGAGAGTTGGAATTATAGGTTGTTGCGGAAGAATGGGCAAAATGATTGGTGAAATGGCTGTAAAAAATGGTCATGAAGTCGTTGCTGGTTCTGACAGAGGCGATAATGTCGGAAAAATTTTATCATCAGTTATAAATGGTGCAAATCACACAAAAATCGTTGATAACAGCGAAGATGTATTTAAAATTGCTGATTTCGTAATCGATTTTACTGTAATTGATGTGGCAATATTCCATGGCGAATTGGCCGTAAAATATAAAAAACCTTTACTTGTTGGAACAACTGGCCTTAAAGAGGAACATTATGCTGGTTTGGAAAAACTTGCAAAAGATACTGTTATTGTTACTTCTGCTAATGCTTCTTTGGGTGTTAATATTTTAAAAAGTTTTGTAAAAAAACTCGCATCAATTTTGGACAGCTCTTATGACATTGAAATTGTCGAAATGCACCACAGAAATAAAGTCGACTCTCCTTCTGGTACTGCTTTAATCCTTGGAAAAGCCGCTGCCGAAGGTCGTCAAATCAATCTTGATGAAATGGCAATTAAAGAAAGAGACGGCATTATTGGAAAAAGAGAAGAAGGCAAAATTGGTTTTGCAACTCTTCGCGGTGGCGATGTTATCGGTGATCATACTGTCATTTTTGCTGGAAATGGCGAAAGAATTGAACTTACACATAAAGCAACTTCACGAGAATTGTTTGTAACTGGTGTTATGAAAATAATTTCTTGGGTAAAAGATGTAAAGCCAGGAAAACTTTATGGAATGGACGATGTTTTAGGTTTATAAGAATATTTTAAAACAAAAAAAGGCTTTAAGTTTTATTACTTAGAGCCTTTTTTTTATAATCAAATTTTTATTTCCATACCATCATATGCAAGTTTCGAATTTAACGGTATCATTTTTGAAACTTTGTCAAAATCAATTTCTTCTGATAAATGATTTAACACAACTTTTTTAGGGTTATATTTATCAACTAAATCAAAAGTTTGTGATAAATAATTATGCCCTCTTTTTATATCTTGTAAAGAAGTGAGCTCAAAAATCCAAAGATCCAAATCATAAAGATATTTCGAAGTTTCATCATTAAACTCACAAAAATCAGGAGTATAAACCATATTATCCAGCTTAAAACCTAAAATTTCTTTATCTTTATGTGTAAAATTCAACGGCATTAAAGAAATGTCGGTGTTTGGAAGTTTCAATTCTTTATAAGGTTCGATTATATTTAATTTTACAAAACCTTCTTTTCCTTGTTTAAACATATAATAAAAACAAGTTTCAACTTCTTTTATGGTTTCTTCGTTGCCAAAAATATTAATTTCTTTGCCTATATTAGAGCTTACCCTTACCAATTCCCAAATTCCACCGATATGGTCGAAATGTTGGTGGCTTAAAAATATATTTTCAAAATTATTCACATTAAAACGACATGTTTGATGTCTGAAATCTGGTCCACATTCGACCATAAAATTTCCTTTATCCGTCTCAAAAAATGCAGAACTTCTCATTCTTACATTTTTTGGATTATTCAAATCAATATCAGTTTTTAAAATATTACAAGCATTAGGAGTGCCGCAAGCAGCACCGCTTCCAAGTATTGTTATTTTCATTATTTTCTTAACACTATATTTGGGAAAAATTCCCTTATTTTATTTAAAAATTCATCATCGATAAAGAAAGAATGAGCTTTTTCCTTATCGAATTTATAATCATCAGTTGCACGACAAAGTTGTAAAGCATAATTCTTAATGCCCTTTTCATGCAAAAACTTAGCCATGGACAAGACCTTATCTTTGTTAAGCAAATTAGGGTCAAGTGTTGTTCTTATTTCATAATCAACCTTGCCCTTTGCGATTTTTATCAAGGATTTTAAAATATCTTCCTTGCCCTTATAAATTACATCATAATCTTCAAAAGGTACTTTAAAATCCATCGCAACATAATCAATTAAACCGTATACTTCGTCAAAAATCTTAAAATTAGCACCAGAAGTATGAAGAGCAATTTTAAAGCCCTTTTCTTTTATAACTTCAATGGCATTTTTAAGTTTTGGCTGAAATAAAGGTTCACCACCACTAAGCACCACCGCATCAACAAGTTTCTTACGCTTGATAAGAAAATCCAAAACCTCGTCAAAAGAAGCATCATCTTTTGCATCGTTAAAGCTTTTAAGATCTTGGTTATGACAATAAGGACAATTAAGAGGACAACCTTGGCAAAATAAAACGGTGGCAAGCTTTTCGGGATAATCTATCGTTGTGAAAGGTACTATGCCACCGACTTTAATCATTATTAATCTTTTCTTAACTTTATAGTTATATTCTTGTTAACAGGATAAATTACTTAAATTCTGCAAAATTTAAGCAACTTGGTACTTCTTTAAGGTTCTGCACGCATTTGATTCTTTGTAAAAAGTTCTTTCTTTGTATTCAGACTTTTTACCTTTGTTAAATTCAGACACAGGGCGATGATAACCCATGACTCTGGTCCAAATTTCACAACGAGTGCGTTCAGCGTTATCTAATATTATAGTTTTGTTCATTATTAACTCCTATCAATAATTTTTTTATACCTTAAGAAGCAGAGGAACTAAGTTCCTTTTCCTCTTTTATTTTTTCTGCCATTAATTCTTCATCACACATAGGACAGAATTCGTGTTCACCAGCCACATAACCATGTTTTGGGCAAATAGAGAAAGTTGGTGTTACCGTTAAATATGGGATACGGTAATTACTTAAAATCTTTTTGACCAAATCCTTACATACCGATGCTGAAGAAATTCTTTCAGCCATATACAAATGCATTACTGTGCCACCTGTATATTTACCTTGTAATCTCTCTTGCAAATCAAGTGCCAAAATTGGATCGTCAGTATAACCCACTGGTAATTGAGACGAATTTGTATAATATGGAGCATCTTCACTTCCTGCTTGAATGATATCAGGAAATCTTTTCTTATCCTCTTTTGCCAAACGGTAAGTTGCACCTTCGGCAGGAGTTGCTTCCAAGTTATACATATTTCCAGTTTCATCTTGGAATTTTAATAATTTTTCACGAATGAAATCCAAGAATTCAACAGCTAAATCTTGACCAACAACATCGGTTAAATCATGTTCACCATTGGTAAAGTTTCGTACCATTTCGTTAACACCATTAACACCAATCGTTGAGAAATGGTTTCTTAATGTTCCTAAATATCTTTTTGTATAAGGGAACAAGCCATTATTCATATGATGTTGGATTGTTTTTCTTTTAAGTTCTAATGAAGTTTTTGCAAGCTCCATCAACTCATCAGCCCTTTTAAACAAAGCCTTTTTATCACCTTTATGTAAATATCCAAGTCTTGCACAATTTAAGGTAACAACACCAACAGAACCCGTTTGTTCAGCAGAACCAAACAATCCATTACCCTTTGCAAGCAATTCACGCAAATCGAGTTGCAAACGACAACACATAGAACGAATTTGCCCAGGCTTTAAAGTTGAATTGATGAAGTTTTGGAAATATGGCAATCCATATTTTGCAGTCATTTCAAACAAAATATCCGCATTTTCATCGTCCCAAGGAAAATCTTCGGTAATGTTATAAGTTGGAATTGGGAATGTAAATAATCTTCCTTTTGCATCGCCTTCGGTCATTACTTCAAGATATGCACGGTTAATCATATTCATTTCTTTTTGCAAATCACCATAAGTAAATGGCATTTCTTCATCAGCGATTATTGGATGTTTTTCCTTATAATCTTCTGGGCAATTCCAGTCAAAAGTCAAATTTGTAAAAGGTGTTTGAGAACCCCATCTTGCAGGGACATTCAAATTATAAACAAATTCTTGGAATTGTTGTTTAACTTCCTTATAAGACAAACCATCTTTTCTTACATATGGAGCAAGATAAGTATCAGCAGAAGAAAAAGCTTGAGCCCCAGCCCATTCGTTTTGCAAAATTCCAAGGAAATTTACCATTTGTCCCAAAGCGGTTCTTAAATGTCTTGGAGGTCTTGCTTCAACTTTACTTGGAACACCGTTCAAACCTTCATGTAATAAGGTTTTAAGCGACCAACCAGCACAGTATCCCGCCAACATATCCAAATCATGGATATAATAATCACCGTTTCTGTGTGCATCGCCAACTTCTTTTGGATATACATGAGACAACCAATTTTACCAGAAATATTAAGAATTAAACCACCCAAAGAATAACCTTGGTTTGCGTTTGCGTTAACCCTCCAATCTGCTCTTTCAAGATATTCATTAACCGAAGAATTAACTTTCACAAATATATCTTCGTTTGCTCTTAACTTTGCTCTGTCTTCACGATAAACGATATAAGCACGAGCGGTTTTAAGATGTCCTGATGCGATTAAAGCATTTTCAACCATATCTTGGATCATTTCAACCGTAGGAGTATGGTTTTTAAACTTATGCCTTAAAATATTAATAACTTGAATAGTTAATTGCTTAGCTTCGACATCATTATATTCACCAGTGACATCACCAGCTTTTTTAATCGCTTGATAAATTTTATCACCATCAAAAGCAACGACATCACCATTTCTTTTAGCAATCTTATCAAGATTTCCAAAGCCGATAACTTCGCTATCAGAATCATTGGAAGCTTTGTCCATAAAACTATTCATTTGAAGTCCTTAAATTAAATTTGTTAATTGATTAAGTCTTAGATAACAATCAAAATGCAAAACTGTCAACTTATGTTTTGTTAACTTTTATTAACAAAGTCTTCAAAGTGTTGTTTTTACACATGATTTTTTTTTAAAAAAAAAGGCTTGATTTTGTCCATGAATTATTATAAGCATTAACGGTAGCATTATATAAAACAAGACAAAATCAAGATTCATTGATATCTTAATTTTAAGAATCTAAGACTTCCTTATATAAAGCGAGAGTCCTTGCCCCCACCTTTTCCCAGGAGAAGTGATTAACCACTCTGTCACGACCTCTTTGTCCCATTCTTTTCCTTAGATTCTTATCACTTGCCAAGCGATTTATGGCATCAGACATTCTTTTTGAGAATCCTTCGACATCATAAGGCTCAAAAGGAGGATTAGGAGATAATCCCGGCTCAACCAAGAAACCTCCCTCTCCTTGCATTAAAACCTCTCTAATACCACCGATAGAGCTTGCAACAACAGGTGTAGAACAAGCCATAGCTTCAAGATTAATAAGCCCAAAAGGTTCGTAAATCGAAGGACAGCAAAAAACCGTAGCAGAAGAATAAAGATTTATACATTCATTTCGTGGAATCGTTTTATTAATAAATACAACCCCACCTCTTTTATCATTAATTTCATTTATTTTTTCGATTGTCTTTTTGTATATGTCATTATCCTCAGA
>JAKJEU010000073.1 GCA_022705265.1 Pseudomonadota bacterium
CATTCCTTTTTTATTTTTAATTGCAAGGTTAAGAAAATCGTCAAAAACTGATTTTATATTATATCGATTAAGATTTTTTGTTAAAGAGATGTCATAATTGATTGTAATTTCTTCTTCTCCTCCTTTTTCTTTACCAACATAAATAAGCCCGTGTTGATTTGAAAGATTTATAATTTTCTTTACAGTATTTTCAGGTACAGCTATATCTTCGCCATTAGCATTTACGATGCCAGAAATAGCAATATTTTTACCAATAGCTTTTATAAAACGAGAAGTATTTTCGGTATCGGAAATATTAGACATGATTCCATAAGGTCCAACATCGCCGCCATTTTTCATTTCAAAAGGAATATTTATATAAGTTTCTTTACCACTTTGTCGTGCAAGTCTTGACATTTGTTCAATATTTTTTGAATAAGGAGAAAAAGCAACAGAAACATTATCAGGGAAAGCATTTATAATTTTTTCGTCAATTTCCTTGTTAAGACCCACATTAATAATTAAAATTGCAATTTTAATATTATTATTTTTGTAATTTTGAAAAGGTTTAGAATAAGTTTTCCAAGGAACATTTCCCTCAGAACTTATTATAGGTATTTGGTTTCCATATGACGATAAAATCATTTGAGGAAGAGGGTCAATTATATCCAAAGCCTTGCTTTCAACAGTTTTTCTTGAAAGTGATACAAAATTATTAGGAGAATTTAGAATGTTTGTTTCATTATTGTTTTCTTGATTATCTGGTTTGTCCTCGTTGATAATATCGCTTTCATGAGACTTGCTATTTTCGTCATTATTGGCTTTTTCATCTTTTTTAACCAAATCAAGAGGAGACTGTAATTCATTAAATTTTTCATCATCAAGCAAAAGATTTATCTTTAAATAAGGAATCTTAGATTTATCTTCCTTATAACTTAATCCAACAAGGATTGATATAATCATTATTATAGCAAACGAAAAATTCATAAAAACAGAAATTTTAACAAACAAAGAAAACCAGAAACCTAATTTTTTATCATTAGATTTATTATTTGAGGTTTCTGAATTTTCTTTGTTTTCCATAAGTTACCTCTTATTTTTTATTAGAAGTTTTTCCATAAAGAGCAAGAGCTTTTAAAATATCGGTTGCTCTTAACAATTGATAATCAGTAATGATGTTTTCTTTTTCCTCGTCATTGCCATTTTTGTTATCTTTTTTGCCATTGACTTGTTCATTTTTCAATGCATTTTTAAGTTCAGCTTCGCCAATTCTTTCAAAAGTAAACTCTTTATATTGTCCTGCTTTAACTTCGATATCAGGTTCAATTCCGGTACCTTGAATAGAAGTTCCAGAAGGAGTGTAATATCTTTGAGTTGTGATTTTTATCGCACCATATTTATCCATAGGGATAACAGTTTGAACCGAACCTTTACCAAAGGATTTTGTGCCAACAACAACGGCTCTTCTGTGGTCTTTTAAAGCACCAGCAACAATTTCAGAAGCAGAAGCAGAGCCATCATTAATTAACACCACCAAAGGAAGTCCGTTCAAAGCATCACCAGCAGTAGCAGACCATCTTTGAGTATCTTTTTCTTTTCTTGCTCTGGTGGAAACGATTTCGCCTTTTTCAAGGAAAACATCAGAAACTTTTACAGCCTCGTCAAGTAAACCGCCTGGATTACTTCTTAAATCAAGGATATATCCAATTACTTTACCTTTTGATTCTTTGTTAATTTTTTTAATTGCATCACTTACCATGTATCCAACATTTTGAGAAAAGGAAGTAATTCTTACATATCCGACATTTCCGTCTTTAAGTTCGCTTTTTACAGCAGTAATTTTGATAATATCTCTTTTGATTTTAAGGTCGAAAACATCTTGTCCTTCTCTTTTAATCGAGATTTTAATATCTGTTCCTGCTTTTCCTCTCATCTTTTCGACAGCTTCACCCAAAGAAAGTCCAAAAACAGGAGCACCATCAATGTTAATAATCAAATCACCAGGTTTAACGCCAGCCTTAAAAGCAGGAGTATCCTCGATTGGAGAAATAACCTTAACCAATCCACCTTCCATAGTAACCTCGATACCAAGACCACCAAACTCACCTTTTGTGGTTACTTGCATATCTTCCCAATCTTTTAAAGTAAGGTATCCTGAATGAGGGTCGAGAGAGCTTAACATTCCATTTAAAGCAGCTTCGATTAATTTTTTGTCGCTAACTTCTTCTACATAATCTTCTTTTGCTCTTTTTAAAACTTCGCCAAAAAGCTTCAAAAGATTGTAAGTATCAAAATCTTTGTCCTCGATTTTCGATTCTTTTTTTGTTGTGTCTGCCAAAATAACATTATTTACATCTAAATCATTTGCAAAAGCAACGCTATTTAAAAAATTTAGTGTAATCAAAATTAATAATATTTTTCTCATTTTTTAATTTACCTTATTATCTGATATTAACCATGGAAGAGGGTTTACAGGATGCCCATCTCTCCTTATTTCCATATACAAAGTCGGGTCAGCCGTATCCGCCATAATTCCAACAGGCTCGCCAGCAAGAAGCGATTGACCAACATGACTATCTATTCTATCCATTCCAGCAAGCAAAGTCATGTAATTTTCTGAATGGTCGATGATTAAAAGTTTACCATAACCACGGAAAGGACCAGAAAATAAAACCGTCCCATCATAAGGAGCAATAACCTGCGCTCCCTTTCTTCCCTTAATTGTCACACCTTTGTTTTGCATTCCGCTCTCATTTGTTTCGCCATATCGTTTAATTATATTACCTCTTATCGGATAAGGCAACTGTCCTAATGCATTTGCGAACTTAGAATTTGAAAAAAGTTGATTATCTTCGTTTTTAACAAGCTGTTTTTGTGATTTCTTTTCTTTTTTTCTTTTTTCTTTTTCGTCGTTAAGTTTTGCCAAAAGCTCTTTAATATCGTTGGCTTTTTTTGCAAGTTCATCAGCCTTTTTTTGAGCAGACATACTCTCATCTTCGAATTTTTTTTGCAATTCCCTTTTGTGCTTTAAAAGAGAACTCATATAATTGCTTTCTTTATTAAGGTTTTTCGAAGATTTTTTTATTTCTCTGTATTGTTTTTTTATAATTTCTTTAAGTTCGTCTAAATCCTTTAAATCGACCGTAACCTTGTCAGCAGAATTTTTAACCAAAGGCACAGTTTCTCTTAATAAAATTCCGCTTCTTAAAATGTCAGTTGGGCTTAAAGGCATCAAAATCATAGTATCAATGGGTCTTAACGACAAATTTTGCATTGCCGACATGATATTAATCATTTGTTCGTTGTGATTATTAAGATTTTTTTCAAGTCTCATATATTTTTTATGTAATTCTTCAAGTTCAATTTCATAAGTCGATACTTTTTCTTCATATTCTTGAATCGTTTTAGCAGTAGAAATCATTTTTTTACGATAATTCATGATTTCTTCTTTTACTTTATCAGCCTTTTTCTTCATCTCATCTTTTACAGATTGTTGATTAGCAAGCTCGATACGAATTTTTTCCAAATCTTCTTTGGACGGATTCGCAAAAAGCTTAGGGCTAATTAACAATACTGTAAAAAATAAGATAAAAAGTTTTTTCATTATTTATTTCTTAATTAAAGAAACTCCTGTCATTTCAGCTGGTTGAGCAATTCCCATCAAATCAAGCATAGTAGGGGTAAGGTCGGCAAGTCTTCCAAGCTCTCTTAAATTCTTTGCTTTTTCACCACAATTAACCATAACCGCATAAACTTTACCAACAGTATGAGCTGTGTAAGGTTTTCCTGTTACTTGGTCTTTCATCAATTCGCAATTTCCGTGGTCAGCGGTAACAATTAAATTACCATTTACTTTTAAAATCGCTTTTTCAAGTCTTCCAATACATTGGTCCACAGCTTCCACCGCCTTAATTGCAGCGTCCATCATGCCAGTATGTCCAACCATGTCACCATTTGCAAAATTTACGATAATTGTGTCATATTTTTCGCTTAAAACTGCTTCTTCCAATTTTTCGATAACTTCGAAAGCTGACATTTCAGGTTTTAAATCATAGGTTGCAACCTTTGGAGAAGGGATTAAAATTCTATCCTCGCCTTCATAAACCGCTTCTTCACCGCCGTTAAAGAAGAAAGTTACATGAGCATATTTTTCAGTTTCAGCAATTCTTAATTGTTTTAAACCATTTTGAGCAATAATTTCACCATAAATTTTGGTAAGTCTTTCAGGTGGAAAAATAACCTTCATCCATGCGTTATGTTCAACCGAATATTCAGTCATAGCAATAGCATCAACAAATTTAACTTTTCTTAAATCAGCAACTTTATCAAAGCTTGGTTCAAGTAAAGCACGAGTTAATTCTCTCGCTCTGTCAGAACGGAAGTTAGCCATGATAAAGCCATCTCCGTCTTTCATTCCTTGGTATCCTTTGATGATTGCAGGGATAACAAATTCGTCGTTTTTGCTGTTTGCATAAGAAGTTTCAATCAAAGTATTTGAATTTTCGAAAACTTCGCCTTTTGCATCGATTAAAGCTTTTAATGCAAGTTCAACTCTTTCCCAACGATTGTCTCTGTCCATTCCGTAATATCTTCCACCTACGGTTGCAATCATAACTCCGTTAAGTTTTGCAATTTCTTTTTCAAAAGCAGCGACATAGTCAATTCCAGATTGTGGAGGTGTGTCACGACCATCAAGCAAGGCATGAACATAAGTTTTAATGCCGTTTTTGCTCATAATTTCGCAAAGTCCCAAAATATGGTCTTGATGAGAATGAACCCCACCATCAGACATAAGCCCAGCAATATGGCAAGCTCCACCATTTTGTTTTAATTTGTTGACTAAATCAATCATAACTTGTTTTTGTTCGACTTCATGAGTTTTAAAAGCCTTTGAAATTCTTGGAAGTTCTTGCATAACAATTCTTCCCGCACCGATATTCATGTGGCCAACCTCGGAATTGCCCATTTGTCCATCAGGCAAGCCAACATCTTCACCAGAAGTCTCAATCAAAGTGTAAGGATATTCCTTTAAAAAACGATTCCAATTAGGAACATTTGCATTCTTAATCGCGTTGTCATTTGCATCTTCGCGGTAACCCCAACCGTCCAATATACATAAAACTGTTGGTCTTTTTGCTAATTTATTAGTCACTTTTTGTTTCTCCTTACAAAAATCATATCTTAATTAAACTTTTTAATTTTTCGCCACAAGCAACGAGTTTGCCATCAAAGAAAAATGCAGGAATTTCTCCCACAGTTTCTTTAAGTTCGTTTATTAATGTCAAATCATTGTCAACACTTATGAATCTTACATCCAACTCTTTTACATCAATAAAACAGCTCAGTATTGCAGAATTAACACATAAAGGAAAATTTTTAACTCCGTTTATGTATGCTATATTTTTATTTATTTCCAAATCTTTTTTTATTCTTGAAATGCTCATTTTTTACCTTGATTTTCACGCCACAATTCAGCCCACATACGAAATTCACGAATAAGGGTTACAGCATCAAAGGACACATGAACTTCGCTTTCATAACTTTTATACAAATTATTAGCCATTTCCAAAGCTTCGTCACCAGATTTTAAGGATACAGGTTTGCACGATGTATTTTTATCTTTTAAAAGATTGCGTTTAAGTATGGTTGATACATCGCAACCGCCATTGTATGCGGTAAAAGCTTTTGAAAAAGGGTCATAGTAAGCAACAGTAGTGCTGTAACGATTTTTCATATTGTCAAGTTCGTTAATCGCCTTAGAATACTTGTCTTTATAATCATTATTCATGTTCATTAAATTAGAACCGCCATCGCCATATATGAAAATAAGGCTGTGTTCCAATATTTTTTGTCGCTTAAGCTCTTCCATGAAATTGTTTAAATGACCATAAGAACAAAAAAGCTGATTAAAATATTTTTGATAATAATCATATTTTATATATTCGTTGCCATAATCGTTAAAAACATTATCTTTCCATTCGGTTATATCATTAATACTGCAATTTGCATTGTAAACATAAGGAGCATATGGAAGCCTTACATATGCAAAGAAAAGATTTTTACCCTTTGCTTTTATAATGTCTTTTTTAAGTTTGTCGAGCACTGAAAATTGTTCATTAATCACAACGGGATATTTTGTTGGGTCTTTGATAAATAAGAAGTTTTTAAATATTTTGTTAATCGAAAAGCTTTTGAAATAAGAGCTTATCCACATATCGGTTAATATTCTTGATTTCATGTTAAGTTTTATATCAGCTTTATAAACTTCGCCAGAGCTTGTATAAGTATAACATTCATCAACATTGTCAAGAACATTATCAGAGCATAAATTAACCCCCTTGCTTTGATAAACATTGATGTTGTATCCGTTTTCTTTGAAAGATTTGAACATATAATTTTCTTTTAAAGCAAGCCGTTCAGGAGAGCTGTTATAAACATTTACACTTTCATCATGAATTAAAAAATCGTTGTTTTTATCATAATTTATGTTGAGGTTAAGGCTGGAAGCAATTAAATCGTTGCTTGAACCTTCATAATTAAAAGCATGGGTGTAAAGGTTAAATCCATTGCTTATATAAAATCCACCAATAACCTTTTCATAAGTTTTTTTCCAAGTGTCTTTATCAAGATTTTCTTTGTTACCATTTAAAGCAATCTCTTCTTGATGAGCTTTGCGGTAATCATCAAGACTTGCCGATTTTTCAAGCCCAAATTCATATCCAATATGGTTGCTTAATGCAATTATGATAACATTTTTCCTTACTTCGTCCTCATTTTTAGGTTTTTTTTCATTAACAAAGATTTGAGGTTGGATATTATTATTAATACTCATTATGGTTAAAGTATTTAATATAAAAAAGAACAGACAACCGTAAAGATAAGCTTTTTTAGTATCTTTAAAAGCATAATACAAGCTTCCGCCAAGAATTGGGAGCGAAAGTATAGTCCCAAAAATACCAATTCCAAAATAATTTACAAATATAAGGTTAAAGCAATAAGCCAATACAAAGCAAGGAAGAGCAATGCTTGCAGGCTTGTTTAACAAAGTTATTGCCGAAAGTATGATTGCAAAGGTAAGAATATTCCCCATAACCCCCATGATTTCAGGAATTATTTTGTTATCATAAACGAAAGGTAAAAGTTCAACTTTCAAAAATAAAAAGAATAGAAAAGAAAACACCAAAATCATGAAAAAAGAAGTCATAAGAAAAAACAAAAACCTTGATTTTTCTTCCTTATAAAAAGCCTCATCAATACATTTCTTCTTAGATGCTTTTTTATTTTCTTTTGCTTCG
>JAKJEU010000074.1 GCA_022705265.1 Pseudomonadota bacterium
GAAGAGGTTGCTCCTTTGAATGATTTTTCAAAAAAAGATAAAAAAGATGATGGTTTCTTTATTCCAGAACAAGGAAGTATTAATAATTTACCAACACCAGGTGTTATGACTAAGGAACAAAAAGAAAGAGCAAGAGAAGGAAATGTTGGTTTTGCTATTAACGATGGTTCGTATAAGGTTGAAAAACAATCATATGAACATGATTTGTTTGGTAAAAATTCTCCTAAGGTTGCAAGTAGATTTAAATCAAAAAAATCTGGAAAAGATAATGGTGGCGGTGAAGAAAAAGAGGAAAAAAAAGGTATTTTTTCTGTTTTTAAAAAGAAGTAATATGTAAAAAAGTTAAGATGATTTGAGTTAACAACCAAAACATAAGGATATTTAGTCGTAAATGAGTGATAATACCGAATTAAAAGAATTTTTTGACCCTATATTGGAAGTCATTTTAAAATATGAAAGTGATTATGATTCTGTGATTTCTTTGCGAGAAATGGCAGAGGAAAAATTGGGTAAAAACTGGAGAGATGTTATATCAGAATATCTTGTTATATATGATGATGAGGTTAAAGAAGAAGCTCAGTCAAAACTTAGTCTTGCATTGGATTATGATGGGGCTTTGCTCGCTTGGGAAGAAGCTAATTATCTTATAAATAATGAAGAAGTAACAGCAGATCAAATTATCGACAGATATAACGACTTAAAAGAATGGTTGCAATATTTTGGTGACGACGGTGTTGAACTTATTGAGAAATTAGAAGAAAAAGCAGGCATAGAAAGAATCGTTGATGATGTTGATGATGATGTAACGGATGATATCGTCGATGATATCAGTGATGTGTCAGAGGATGTTGATGATGTTGTTGAAGAAGATTTGTTCGACATTAAGTCTTCTAAAAAAACAGAAAAGGTTAAGGAAGAAAAAGAAATTATAGAAGAAGGAATAGTATATAAGAAAAAGGTCCTTAAACTTGAAGAAGATATGGCTAATAAATTGGGTATAGAGCCAGAAGTCCTTTGGGATTTTAATACATTTTTGATTTTAAATGATTATTACGATCAAACGATATCAAGAATCGGAGCAAGGTGTGTAAGGATGGGTGGGCTTTCGTTGAATGAATACCCATATTATGGTTATGTTCTTGATTTGCTTGATGAAATTATTACTATTGGAACTAATATTGAAAGCGAAGAAAAGTTGATTCCTCTCTTTGATAAATATTTTGATGGCGGTTATAAGGAATTTAAAAAGTCTTTGAAAAATTATCGTAAGGAGTTTGAGGAAAATGCTCCTCCTGAAATGATTGCTGATAATGCGAATGAACTTGATAGGCTTATTAAGGAACTTGGAAAGCTTGATGTTTCTAAGATTAAGGAGAAAGAAGAAGACTTGTATTCAATTGGAAGACCTAAAAGCGAATTTGATGCAATTGATGAAAACGATCAAAGTTTGCCTCAGGCTCCTAAACCACCTCCTGTATCAACTATAAAAGAAATAAACTCTAAAAAGGATGAAGAAGATTAGTATGTTGAAAAAAATCGGATTATTTGTTTGTTTAGCTGCCTTATCAAGTTGCAGTGTAAAGGGATTGATTTTTAACTCACAGGATAATAATCCTCAGGTTAACGAAAGTATTGAAAAAAATGCGAAAGATATCGCAATGGAAGGTGGGGTAAGAACCGTTAAATCGGCTGAATACTTTAACCTTGAATATTCTGCAAGATGTAGAGTTGATAATAATAAAAAGGAAATTTTACATACGATTCCTTTTGACAGAGAAGTTTTTAAGCTTGAAAGAGCGGGAAGGAATGATGCTCTTCCAAAATATATGGTTAATGACTTTAATTTTGAAAAAAAACAAATTGACCAAGTTGTAAGGGAGTTGTTTGCTGAAACGGATATTACGGTTCATGCAAAAGACGGTCCTTATCCAACAATTACTGGTGAAGGAGTTTCTGGCGAATTAAGCGAAGTTTTAAGCTCTGTGGTTGCTTCTGGTGATGTTTATTACACATATAATGCAAAAAGAAAATACCTTGAAATTTCAAGATATTCTGATTTTGTTTTGAGAATGCCAAAGGACAGATATTTGGTTATTTCTGCTCTTGATGCTTTAAGGGGCGCTGGAATGAGCAATCTTACCGCTGATTGGGAAGAGGGTGCTATATACTTTAATGGCGATAAGCAAGTAGAAGAAAAAACATTAAAATTGATTGAGCTTTATGAAAAAGAACCTTCTCTTATTCTTTATGATGTCGTTGTGTTCAGAGTTTCGCCAAAAAATAATGGTGATGCGATAAATTGGCAAGAAATGGTTGATGGTTTTGGCTCTTCAAGGATTAAAGCGGCTAAGACTGGTTTAATGGGTAAGCTTTTGGTGGTTGATTCTGATGTTGATAAAAAATCTTTGCTTAAATTCATGAATGACAGAGCAATAGCAGGAGTTGTATCAGAGGGTGTTTATATCGTTCCTGATCAATGGAAAGGTAAGTTTGAAGTTGGTCGTTGTGGCAGACCTGATAGCGCCGAAGTAAGATTATCATTGGTTAGTGAGGCTTCATTTTTAAACAATAAATTTGAAAATAAGATGATAGTTGATAGCGTTAATGGAGAACTTTCTTCTTATAAAATTGGAAGCAGAGTTAATGAAAACCTTTTGATAATTGGTATTCCTGCAAAGGCTTTTAGCCCTAATGTAGAAGTTGGTGAAACTGCTATATTATTAAGGCCAAGAACTATAAGATTGATTAAAAAAGAAAAATAACTATTTTAAAATAGCTAAAATAAAAAGCATCTGAAAATGATTGTATGGATTTATAAAATCTTATCATTAAAAGATGCTTTTTTTTATTTTTTAAATATTTAATTTATTTGTTTAAAAGGTTAATTTAATGGATTTAATTGCAATAATTGATAAAAAAGACTATGACCCAAATTGGGAGGTTGTTGAAAGAAATGCGGTAAGAGCTATTATTAAAAAAAATGATCTTTACGCTTTTGTAAACACAAAGTACAGAGAGTTTAAATTTATCGGCGGAGGAATAAAAGAAGGTGAAGACCATAAGAACGCTCTTGCCCGCGAGGTTACCGAAGAAACAGCTTTAAAAATTGTTGAAAATCAAATAATCCCTTATGGGAAAGCAATTGAAATAAGAAAAGATTTCGAAAAAAATAAAATATTTAAACACATATCTCATTATTATATTTGCGATTTAACCGATGAAGTTGGAGAAACAAATTTTGATGATTATGAGGCCGAATATCAATTTAAGCTTAGTTTTAAAAATCTTAAAGAAGCGATAAAAAACAATGAAAAAATAATAAAAGAAGGCAAAAATCTTGAATTTATCCCTTGGATTCATCGAGATATAGTTGTGATGAAACATTTACTTATAAAATAATAAAAAAAGCCCGAAATTTAACAATCGGGCTTATTATTTTATCTTTCATTTCCTTTTATCATTTTGATTGCTTTATCAATCATGTTAGGAGCAATTTTTTTCTTTATTTCTTGCTCTTTTTCATAATTTTTTGCAAAATCCACTTCATTTCTTGGATATTTTGCATTAATGCTTATTGCATAACCATAAAGTGGTGAAAATTCAAAAGGCTTTTCTTTTGCGCTTGAAACCATTCTTTTATCCATCATATAACGATTCAAAGTTTTGGCAAGGAAGCCTGAGGGAGTAATTACAACATCATTTTTCTTATATTCTTCAATTGCCCTTAAAAGAACAGGTTTTTTTCGTTTTTGATAACGATTATCGGGTTCATCTTTTGAAACTTCTTCTTTTAACAAGTCAAGTTCTTTACCATAATCAGTTGTTGGAACATAAATATGAGTTCTGTCCCCTGATTTTGTTTTTGCGATATGATCGTTAATTTTTGCCCAATTTTGGCTTGAAATTTTAACTGAATTTAAAACTTTTTTTACTTGGTCTTTATCAAGATTTTGATTTCTTTTGCCAACAAATTCGGCCAAATTATGAATTCCTTCTTTTCGTGAAGGTTCTCCATTAATATATTCATCAACGATTTTTGATGTATTATTTTTAACGACATCTTTAATTGATTTTTCCAGATCGTTATTTTCTTTAAATTTTAAAGCAACCTCATCGACGGTCTTTATTGCTAAGAATTGACTAAAAGTAAAAGTTTCAAGTTTTTTATCAGTCATGTTTTGTTTATTTTTTATTCCTCTATTATATTAATTTTATTTGGTTTATCTTCTTCTTCTTCAAATACGGGAAGTTCATCATCAGAAATGACTTCTTCGTTTTTAACAACGCCATCATTCCAATAAGCATCGGGATAAACAACTCCGTTATCCAAACTGCAACTTGATAAAAAGATTAAAAAAGAAACGATAAGTGTTTTCATATTCCTCATATTATACTAATAAATTAAATATATTAGCAATACCATTATTCTTAGTCCCAATTGCTTTTAAGTTAGAAGCACCAGCAGAAAGCATGTCAGAGGCACTTTGAGTAGCAGTAATTAAAGCATTTTTAGAAGCATTTGCCAAAGCAATATCAGCAGCAGTTGTTGAAACCTTGTTTTTACCTTTTTCAGGAGTATTTGCAGATTGTTGTTCAATTGTAACATAATCATGTTTATAGGTATCACCCATTTGAACTTGAACGGTAT
Organism: Pseudomonadota bacterium; assembly: GCA_022705265.1. Classification (GTDB taxonomy): domain Bacteria; phylum Pseudomonadota; class Alphaproteobacteria; order JAKJEU01; family JAKJEU01; genus JAKJEU01. The sequence continues at coordinate 4,649 of JAKJEU010000074.1, forward strand.
AGTTTTCAACAGTTTTTAAAGGATCATCTTTTTCAAGTCTTGATATTTTGATATACATCTTACCAGTTTGAGTAACTTTATCCTCACCACTTATAAGTTGTTCAAATTTATCATTAGCCTTGCCCGCTTTTTCATCGTTTGAAGCATATAACACCAGTCTTCCTTTTACCTCGCGATAAACCTCAACTCTCATGTTTTTTGCTCTTAAAGCATCAGCTTCTTCTTGGGTATCTTCTAATTTTTGCTCTAATCCGTTAAGCTCTTTTGCTTGGTCTTCGGTTTTAGTCTCAGCGCTATAAGATTTAATTGAAAATCTTAGCTTTCCTTTTGTTATAACATTAAAAGAAAACCAGTCCTCGCTATCACCTTTATTTAAGGAGCTTATCATATTAAGTCTTGAATAATTGTTTCTCACATGCCCAATATCACGAGCACCGTCTTTACCAGTTTCGTAATCCGAATCCTGACTATACTTTTTCCATAAAGTGGATTGAGTATGGTCAGCACGAGGCATAGATGCAGTAGCATTTAAAGCCATTATAATCACCTTCCTTATAAATTAATTATAAACCGCATCTATGCAAAATTCAAGCCAAATAGAAAATTTAATTATAAAAATTCACCATGATTTTTAAGAAATTCTTCTGCTTTTGACAAATCGTCTTCGGAATCAATTCCTTTTACATTTCCATATTCTTTGTAATCAACTATAACCATTCTTACTTTTATGTTATTTTCGATAAATCTTAATTGTTCTAAACCTTCGATTTTTTCATAAGCACCTTCTTCAAGTGAAGCAGGTTTATAACCATAAATTCCTACATGACGATAAATAGGCGAAACATCAGCAATTTTTCTTAATTCTGCTTCATCTTTCATAGAAGGGATAATTGCTTTTGAAAACCAACAAGCATCCATGTTATTGTCCATAACGCAAGTTGTTCCTGTGTAAGGATTTTCTTGTTTTTTCTTTCTTAAATCATCAAGTTCTTTCCAATCAAGTTGAACACAAGCCGTTGCTACTTCAATTTCTTTGTCAAGCTCATAGCTTTGCAAGATATCAGAAATAACCCAAGGAGGGCATAATGGATAATCGCCGTGTAAATTAATAACAAAATCAGGTTTTACATCAACTTTTTTTACCGCTTCTAAAACTCTTTTGGCACTGCTTTCACAATCAGGAGAAGTAAGAACACATTCCATATTATGAGTTTTGCAAAATTCAACAATTCTTTCATCTTCGGTTGCGACAACAACGCTTACACCGTTAAAAGATTTCGAAGATAATAATGCATTTTCATAAACCCTTAAAAGCATTTCCTTGCCGGCAATTTTTGCCAATGGCTTACCTGGAAATCTTTTTGAACCATATCGTGCAGGAATTACAATCAATTTATTTGTCATATTTTCTCCTCATTTTTGATTTTGTTAATAGCTGGAATTATTTTGTTGTTTAAGTCATCTTCACTCATAACACCAAGCAAAGTATATCGTATTTTCATGTTTTCATCTACGATATAAGCCACAGGAAGTCCCATAGCATTAAATTTTTTCATTACTGACTTATTTTTATCAATACCATTTTGAGTAAAAGGATTACCATATTTTTCGAACATTTTTGACAATTTTTCATTATTATCAGAAACCGCAACCCCGTAAATCGGAGCAATTCCCATATCCTTTATTTTATTTAACAAAGGCATTTCCTTTACACAATAAGGACACCAAGAAGCATAAAGTTTAATAATAGTAACCTTATTCTTTTTGATCGATTTTATATCAAAATTTTGGCCTTCAATTTTATCAAGAGAAAATAAAGGTAAGTCTTTGTTTGCAACATAAAAGTTGTTATTAGAAGGCTTTTCATTAAATATATTATATAAAAACACCACAGTTAAGAAAATTATGAATGTGTTATATATAAATTTCATTACTTTTTATCTCTTGTAAAAGTAAGTTCGGCTTCCACCGCATTTAATGGAGGGTTTTCAATCCAAAAAGTAAAAGATTCGTTTTGACCAACCTCTAAAATTTTATTATCAAGACTGTAAACAATGCTATCAACGATTATGTGATTTGTATCATAAAGAATAAGCATAGCTGATGGCAATTTTCTTGATTTTTCAGAGATATTTACAATTTTTCCTTTAAACCAAAGATATTCCACACCTTCTTCGGTGGTTTTTTCTTTTACAACATCTTTAAATTCAAGCCCAAAACCAACAGGATAAACATCAATACCAAGTTTTTCATAATAAGAAATAACCGCAGGAACCTCTTTTGCAAGTTCAAACCTTAAAAACCATAAGGAAGTTAAGCTAAAACATATCATTGAAAAGATGGATATAATAAAAAATTTAACAAAAGAAAATCCATGAGCGCTTTTTACTTTGTCAAAAGCATCAACTTTTTTTACCACTACATTTTCATTTGTTTCATTTGAAATTTGTTCAATAAT
>JAKJEU010000075.1 GCA_022705265.1 Pseudomonadota bacterium
GTGAAGTACCAATAGCAACAGCCAAAGCATCAACATTTGTTTCTTTTACGAAAGCAACTGCTTCTTCTGGATTAGTTAATAATGATTTTTTATCCAATTTACCATCAAAACCATGTCCATCTTCTTTTTCGCCTTCGCCAGTTTCCAAAGAACCAATAACACCAAGTTCAGCTTCAACAGAAACACCAACCATATGGGAAATTTCAGCAACTTTCTTAGAAACCATAGCATTATATTCATGTGTTGCAGGAGTTTTTCCATCAGCAAGCAAAGAACCATCCATCATAACCGATGTAAAGCCGTTTGTGATAGCTGACATACAAACTTCAACAGAGCTTCCGTGATCTTGGTGTAAACAAATTGGAAGTTCAGGATATATTTCAACAGCAGCAAGCATAAGATGTCTTAAAACTGCATCATTTGCATATGATCTTGCACCTTTTGATGCTTGAATAATAACTGGTGAGTTAGTCTTCTTAGCAGCATTAAGAACAGCCAACATTTGTTCCATGTTGTTAATATTAAACGCTGGCACACCATAAGAGTATTCAGCAGCATGGTCCAAAATTTGGCGTAATGAAATCATTGGCATTTTTTTAATTTTCCTTTCTTTATATTTTCAAATAATATTTTCATAAAACAGATTACTAACAATCGTCTAAAATAACAAATAAATTTTAGATTGATTTTAATACAGCATCAACCACTGCCAAAGCAGTAATATTGAAATGTTGGTAAAGTTTTTCAGCAGGTCCAGAAGCACCAAAAGAATTCATGCCCACAAATTCACCATTTCCGATGTATTTTTCCCAACCATATTTAATAGCAGCCTCAACCCCAATCCTTGGAGCGTTACCCAAAACTTCTTCTTGATATTTTCTTGTTTGGCTGTCAAAAAGTTCACAGCAAGGCATAGAAACAACCGCGACATCGATTCCTTTTTCAGCCAAGTGTTTTTGAGCTTGGATAGCAATTTCAACCTCAGAACCAGTCGCAATAATTGTTGCTTTTCTTTTATCTTTTTCTGGGGAAATCACATAACCACCTAAGGCAGCCATATTTTTATCAACAGAAGTTCTTAAAGTTGGTAAATTTTGTCTTGATAAAGCCAATATTGATGGTCTTTTTTCATTAACAACAGCCAATTCCCAACATTCCGCAGTCTCAATCAAATCACAAGGTCTAAATACCAATACATTTGGCATTGCTCTGAAACTTGCAAGATGTTCAATTGGTTGATGAGTTGGTCCGTCTTCACCTACTCCGATGGAATCATGAGTTAAGACATAAATTGAACGAATTTGCATTAATGCAGCCAATCTTATAGCAGGTCTCATGTAATCAGAAAATACAAAGAAACCACCAGCATAAGGAATAAATCCGCCATGCAAAATTATACCATTCATAATAGCAGTCATTGAATGTTCACGAATACCGTAATTAATGTATCTTCCAATATAATCAGAAGTATTAACATCTTTCATATCGCATACTTTTGTAAGATTAGAGGCCGTCAAGTCAGCAGAACCACCGATAAGAGATGGAATTTCAGGAACGATTTGTTCCAAAACCATTTGAGAAGCTTTTCTTGTTGCAACCTTTGGCTTTTCGCTTAACCATTTTGCTTTTGCTTCGTTAAGTTTATTATTCCAGCCAGCTTTAAGGAATTTGTTATTAACGACATCAAGGAATTCTTTATTTTCATTTGCCTTTGCTTCATAAGCCTCTCTTACAGAAGAAGACTTAACCCCATTATCTCTCCAAGCTTTTAAAATATCATCAGGAATAACAAATTCGCCACAATTCCAATTCAAAGCCTTTCTCATCGCCAATATTTCTTCATCACCAAGAGGAGAGCCATGAGTTTTATGAGAACCTTGTTTATTAGGAGCACCATGACCAATTATTGTTTTGAAAGCAATAAAGGTTGGTTTATCAGATTTTCTTGCTTTTTCAATTGCTTCTTCAATTTTATCGAAATCATGACCATCATCAACCTCGATAGTATTCCAATTATTAGCCTTAAATCTTGCAATTTGGTCGGTTGTTGTTGTGATTGAAGTTTTACCATCAATTGTGATTTGGTTATTATCCCACATCAAAATAAGTTTGTTTAGCTTTAAATGTCCTGCAACTGAAATTGCTTCTTCTGAAATACCTTCCATCAAACAACCATCACCGCAAATAACATATGTGTAATGATTTACTAAATCCGAACCAAATCTTGCATTTAACATTGCTTCGGACAAAGCCATACCAGTCGCCATTGCAACACCTTGCCCCAATGGTCCAGAAGTATTTTCAACACCACTTAAATGACCATATTCTGGGTGACCTGCCATTTTTGAACCAAGTTGGCGGAAATTTTTCAAATCATCAATGGTCGCATCATCGTAACCACTTAAATATAAAAGAGAGTAAAGAAGAGCTGAACCATGACCTGCTGATAAAACGAATCTATCTCTATCAAACCATTTTGGATTTTTTGCATCAAACTTTAAAAATTTGTGAAATAAAACTGTTGCTATATCGCTTGTTCCAAGAGGCATTCCAGGATGTCCCGAATTAGCTTTTCCGACTGCATCAGCAGCCAAAAATTTCACAGCGTTTGATAAATCTCTTAATTCAACCATAACTTATCGCTCCTATTATTTTTAAGTTGTTTTTCGTTTAATTGTAATCCTATATATATAACATAATCGTCTTTATTATTGCTACCTAAATCAACGCTTACATCTTTATTATCTTTTATAATTGAAAAGCCGATTTCATCAATCTTATCAACCGTAATTTTAAAGGTTTGTTTTGATACAATTCCGCCATTTTTATCCGCAACTGCGACAAAATAACTAAAACTTTCGCCTTGTTTATAAGCCATTCTTTTTATGACCTTAAATTCTGGTGCAATTTTGACTGATAACTTACCATCGTCTTCTTCACAACTGTAATACAAGTCGTTGATTATTATATCCATTATATTAGTTTTTAAACTTTCGTTTCCGCTTTCGTAATAACTTGCTCTGACCACAGAGTTATCAGCAACGATTAAAGGGCAAACATCGATTTCTTTTTTACTGCTTGAACATGCTGCAACTAAAAAGATTAAAGGAAAAATAGTTCTTTGTAATATCCGTTTCATGTATTAAACTTTTTAAATAATTAATTAAATTAACCTTTTATAACATAAAAAATAAAATGAATCAAAGAAACCTTAAAATAATATTATGTATCCCAAGAGGATTTTGTGCAGGCGTGACAAGAGCAATAGAAACCGTTGAAAAAGCTTTGGAAAAATTCGATTACCCTGTTTATGTAAGGCATGAAATTGTCCACAACAAATATGTCGTTGATAAATTGAAAGAAAAAGGTGCTATTTTCATTGAAGAACTTGATGAAATTGAAGATTATTCAACCGTAATTTTTTCTGCTCATGGTGTGCCTGAAAGCGTTAAATCGCATGCTAATTCTAAACATTTGAATTCCATTGATGCCACTTGCCCTTTGGTTGAAAAAGTACATAAAAAGGTAAAAAGAAATTTTGAAAATAATATCACATCAATTTTAATTGGTCACAAAAATCACCCCGAAGTAATCGGGACCATGGGACAAGTTCCTCATGGCGCAATCATATTAGTTTCAAAGGTTCAAGAAGTTGAAAAACTTGACCCAAACCTTAATGTTGCTTATGTTACTCAAACAACTTTATCGGTCGATGAAACAAGTGGAATTTTTAAAGCCTTAAAACAAAAATACCCTTATTTAAAAGAGGATAATGACATTTGTTTTGCAACCACTAATCGCCAAAAAGCGGTCAAGGAAATTGCACCAAAATGTGATAAAATTTTTGTTGTGGGCGCTCCTAATTCATCTAATTCCAAACGACTGGTTGAAGTTGCGATTGAAAATGGTTGTAAAAATGCTTGTTTAATACAAAACGAAAGCGAAATTGACTGGAACGATTTTGATAATATTAATGTTCTTGGTATAACTGCCGGAGCCTCTGCACCAGAGATTTTGATTGACAATATACTCAAAAAAGCCAAAAATTATTTTAATATCGAAATCGAAAATAGTGATGGGAAAGAAGAAAACTTGAACTTCAAATTACCAAAAGGAATTTAAAAATGGCCGTTTATACAAAAATTGATACTGTTGAAATGAAGGATTTCATATCTAAATACGATATTGGCAAACTTACCTATTTCAAAGGCATTAAAGAAGGAATTTCAAACACTAATTACCTTGTTGAAACTGAACAAGATAAATTCATTTTGACCGTTTTTGAAAGTCGAACTGTTCCTGAACAAATCCCTTTTTTCATGGATTTACTTACTCATCTTTATGATTATGGTATAAATTGCCCTACTCCTATTAAGGACAAAAAAGCAAATATAATCCAATCAGTCCAAGGCAAGTCGGCTTGTTTATCAAAATTTTTATATGGTAAATCGGTTATGTCTCCTAACTTTGTTAATTGCAAAGGTTTGGGAAGAGCTATGGCTAAACTTCATGAAGCTGGTAAAAATTTTGAACAAACAAGAGAAAATATGATGGGAATGAACCATCTTCGCCCTCTTTATGATAAGTTTAAGGCAAATTTGGATGATATAAGACCAAGATTGCACGATGAAATTGAAGAATGTCTTGAAATTGTCGAAACAAAATGGCCAAAACAAGATGAACTCCCTTACGGAATTATTCATGCCGACCTTTTCCCTGATAATGTATTTTTCTTGGACAATAAATTAAGTGGTTTGATTGATTTTTTCTTTTCTTGCAATGACTTTTTTGCTTACGACCTTGCCGTATGCATTAATGCTTGGTGTTTTGAAAAAGATTTTGATTTCAATGTAACAAAAGTAAAAAATCTTGTTGCTGGATATAACTCTATAAGACCTTTGACAAAAGAAGAATTGCATTATCTTCCTATGTTTTGTATGGGAAGTGCTTTAAGATTTTTTATGACAAGATGTTTTGATATGTTAAATCACAACAGCGAGGATTTTGTCATACCAAAAGACCCAATTGAGTATTTAAGAAAAATAAGGTTCCATAAAAATATAAAAAGCTATGTCGAATACGGAATATAAACCTTTTAAACGAGGAATTGTAATAAAAAAAAGAATAAAACCTAAGACTTTGATATCATTGTTTTTAGGTTTTGTTTCTTACTTCGGATTTGATTATTTAAAATCAGAATTATCTTATATGAATTTTATGATTTTTTTGATTTGTGGTTATTACATTTTATCCGTATTAATAAGATTTATATGTGAAATAAAGGCAACTTATCAAATAAACCCAAAGGTATCTTCGGAAAATAAAAAAATATCTATACGACTTGATAAAATGGAGCTTAGCAACTTTAATCATAAAAACTGTTTTATATGTTTGGAATCATACATAAACAACAAAAAAGTTTGGAGCCAAAAAGAACAAACTTATAACATAAGCTTCATTCCCTCACAAATAACTGAAATGAAAGCAGATATAAGATTTTGGATTTTAAAAATTGAAATTCCATATAAAATACTTAACAAAGAAGTTAAATTATATCTAAGATATAAAATCATAATATAAAAAAAGCCCCTGTTATTTTCACAAGGGCTTTTTTCTTATATAATTAAATCATTAGAATAAAACAGGCAAATCATCCAAAGTTTCTTCTTTTTTTACTTCTTCTTTTTTTACCGGCTCAGCTGTTTTTTCCTCTTTTTTAACTTCGTCTTTTGTTTCAGATGGCTTATTACCAATCATATCCAAAGGAGAAGCAGGAACATCTTTACCTTCTTTTACATTTTCATCTAATTTTTTTTCGTTATCCAAGAACCAATCAAGGCTTTTTTCATTGATTGCGGGAATTTGTTCACCAGGGTTTAAAATAGCATCTTGTTTTTCTTCTGTCTTAACTTCTTCTACTGGTTCTGATTTTGGTTCTTCCTTAATCTCTTCCTTTGTTTCTTGAGCTTCGCTTTGAGACTTAATCAAAGAATTAAAATCCATAACTCCTTTACTTACAACTTCGTCAACTGCTTTTGGTTCTTCTTTGACTTCTTCTAGTTGTGCTGGTTCTTTGGTTTCTTCGACAACCTCTTTTTCAACAGGAACAATAGGAGTAGCAATTTCTTCTTTTACTTCTTCAATGACCTTTGGCTCTTCCTTTACTTCGTCATCAGCTTTTACTTCTTCTTTGATTTCAGTATTTTCTTTTACTTCAACTTTTACTTCTTCTTTATCAGCATCAGCGACGAAAGAATCTTCTTTAACTTCGACATTTTCCTTTTTTTCTTCTTTCAAAGGAATAGTCAAATTTTTAAACATTTTTGTTGCTCTATCTAAAATTGAATATGAAGATGAAGTAACGATATAATCAGGAATAATACCCTTTTTATCAATTATATTTCCCTCAGGAGTATAAACATATGCCCAAGAAAATGAAATTTCAGAACCATCGTCAAGCAAAATTGATGTTTGAACCGTACCTTTACCATAAGTTCTTTTACCCATGATAATTGCTCTTTGGTTTTCTTGTAAAGCAGCAGCAAGAATTTCAGCAGCAGAAGCAGTATTATTGTTAACCAAAACAACAATCTTAGCCCCTTTAAGCATATCCTCACTTACCGCTTCGTACATTCTTTCTGAATCTTTATGACGACCTTTTGTCATTGCAATAACCTTGCCTTTATCCAAGAATAAATCAGCAATGTCAATCGCACTTCCAACAATCCCGCCTTTATTGTCGCGTAAATCGATAATTAAGCCACCCAATTTACCTTTATACAAAGCATCAAGTTGTGGAGATAACAAGTTTTTGACTTCGTTTAAAGAATTATCTTCAAAACTTCTAATAGTCAATACAGCTTGTTTTCTTTGGTTAATTTTCAAAGAAATATTTTGTCTTTTCTCATATTCATCAGCAGCATGCTTATTTTTCACAGAATATAACAAAGCGTCCAAGTCTCTGTTATTAATTTTATTAGGAACTTTTTCCTTTGCATCAATATATTTAGAAGCACTATCAAGCTTTGCTGAAATCCCAACAAAGAATTTTTTCAACAATTCCGAATGAG
>JAKJEU010000076.1 GCA_022705265.1 Pseudomonadota bacterium
AAAAAATCATAAAAATATGAAAAAAAAGGGGGAAATAAAAATCCCCCTTAAATATTTGATATAAATGGAAGAGATAAAATAAGCTTTACAAAATATCCTAAAACATAACCTATAACATCGTATTTTTCACCAAAAACATTCGGTAAAATCATAAGCAAAATAACAAGAAGAAAGCCCAAACGACCATCAAGTCTTGAATACTTAACCGCTAAATTATGAGGCAATATTCCCATCATTATTTTTCCACCATCAAGTGGAGGAATTGGAATAAGATTAAAAAAGCATAAAACCAAATTAAGCAAAACCGCATTAACAAAACTCATTTGCAAGAACATGGTTAAAAAAGCTTCTTTGTCCATAAAGTTTTTGGTTACATATATTAAAAACATAAAAATAAATGCCAAAATAAAATTTATTAACGGTCCAGCAACAGCAACGATTACAAGACCTTTTTTAATATTCAAAATTCTTTTAAAATCAACAGGAACAGGCTTTGCATAACCAAAAACAAACCCAAAATTTGAAATCATCAAGAACAAAGGAATTAAAATCGTACCGTATAAATCAATATGCTTAATCGGATTTATCGAAAGCCTTCCCGCATCTTTTGCTGTGCTATCTCCTAATAAATAAGCAGCATAACCATGTGCAATTTCATGAGGAATAATTGAAAATAACAAAGGAATTATCCAAGTTGCTCCTTTTATTATGGCTTCTAAATCATCTAAATGCATTTTAAAAATTCCTCATATTCTAATTTGCATTTTGAATAATCAACCGACACACTCAAAGCCAAAGTATTTTTAATAATTTTCTTACGATTGTTACATAAATTTTTGATATTAGGAGCAATTTTAACCATTTCCTCCATATTTCCGTTACAATGTAAAACTATATCAACTCCTGTTTTTAAGGATTTTTCGGCTAAAACTTCAAAACTGCTTTCAAAATTTGTAAGAGCTTGCATCGAAAAATCATCACTCATTATAAGCCCGCTAAATCCAAGCTCTTCTTTGATAAATTTTCTTATCTTTTTCGATAAAGTTGCAGGATTTTTATTATCAATTTCAGAATAAATTATATGAGACATCATCGCAAAACATGGCAAATCAAAGTTTTTAAAAGGAATAAAATCGGTTTCAATCATATCTGTTATTTTTGCATCAACCACGGAAATATCTTTATGAGTATCTTTTAACGACCTTCCATGACCAGGAATATGCTTAACAATCGGAGTAATTCCCGCATCAATCATTCCTTTTGCGTACTCTTTTGCCAAGATTGCAACCGTATTTGGGGTATTTGAAAAAGCTCTATCCCCTATAACCTCGCTGGTTTTTTCATAAAATATATCAAGCACAGGAGCACAATTAACATTAAAGCCAAGTTCGGCCAACTCTGAACCTATTGTAAGTCCCGTTAAATAAGCAAATTTAAGACCTTTTTGATTATCTTTTTCATAAACTTTACCAATTTCGCAAGCACTTTTATAATTAATAGTAAGAGGTTCTCTAATCCTTTGAACTCGCCCACCCTCTTGGTCAATTAAAAATAAAATATCCTCTCTTTTAAGTAAATTTTTAATGTCACTAATAAGGTTTTTTATACCCTCTTTACTTTCAATATTTCTTTTGAAAAAAATAAAGCCCAAAGGATTAACTTGCTTAAAAAAATCCTTTTCTTCCTCGGTTAAAGTCGTTCCTTTTACCCCAAATATCACAGCCCTTTTATTCATCATCACTCATAAGCTCGTCTACTAATTTCAAATATTCTTGTTTTATAATTTCACGCCTTTTTAAATCGTCTTCATCAGATCCTGAAATTTCGTTTTGCCAGATTTCGTCAATTATCGAATATTCAAAAGCCTCTTCCTTACTTATCAAATTAAAATATATTGCAAAAGTTAATATCGCCGAACCCAAAATTCTTGCAATCGAAGAAAAATATATAACTTTATCATCATCAATTTCATCAACCATATCGCAAAGCTTTTCGATTAACTCTTCCCTGAATGGTCTTTTATTAAATATAAAACTTTTCCCCATTTTTGTTCTTGAATTTTAAGCAAAGAACTTTCCTTTTCGCTCCTGTACAAAAGCAAATCAGTCAAGCTCAGCTTTACAATAAACTCTCTTAAATCTTCATTTTCCATTATTTAAAAAGCCCTTTTAAATTTTTATGAATATCTTTTAACTCATCTCTAATATTTCTTCCTGTATCCTCTAAATCTTTAAGCAAATCCTGAGGTGCGACCGTATTACCACCATTTACCCCATTTGTTTTTGGATTATTACTTTTTGGAGCCTCGACCTTTTCCATAACCCCTTTATTCAAAGCAGTTTTACATGGATTTTTATCATAAGTTGTCAAATCCACCCCAGTTTTAGAAGCAACCGCAGAAACCTTATCAATCAAAGCTGTGCCAAGAGAAACAACACTTAAAGGTGAAACCACAACCTTAGGATTACTAAGAGGTCCTTCAAGCTTTGCCACAGAAGATATAAAATCCGTAGTTTGACCCACCAACTTCTTTGACATCGGTTTTGCAACAAGTTTAAGATATTCTTTTTTGAAATCAACATTTCCTTCAAAAGTCATATTAATTTTCGAAGTTTCAACCCCAATTCGTCGATTAAGGCTTGCAACTCCATCTTTGAAATCAAGGTTTGTAACAAAACATGAAACCATATCTTTTTTAGAACCCCTTAAAATAGTGTTAATTACACTTCCTTCGATGCTTGGTATTTCAAAATTAACATTCGCGTTTTCAGCTTGCAATAATAAATTACCATCTAAATTACCCATAATATCAGCAACATTTTCGCCTTTTGTTTTGAAATTTCCCTTCAAACTCAACTTGCCACTTTCGATTTTTTTGGTTTCGTCTTTATAAGTTTTTGATAAATCATCACTTTCAACATCAAATTTTGTAACAATATCATAATTTTTATTAATTATTACATCTCCGACAATCTTTCCTTGTTCAACATTTGCTTCCATCTTTGCTGTTAATTCTTTGTTATTAATCGCTGTTATTTTTATGTTGTTAAGATTGTTAACAAAATTATTTTCAAAACCATCAATCAAAATTTTGATATCAAATTTTAATAAATTCAAAGAAGACAAATCGATTTTATTTTTTGAAAAAATCTTGTTATTTTTTGGTTTTGTTGCAACTGGTATATTACCATTTTCATTTTCATTATCACCATTTAAAACTACTTCGCTTAAATCGATGGTATTAAATTTTAAATCAGCTTTTAAATTTTGAGGAATATAGTTAACATTTCCATCAATTATATTTTTTCCAAAATTAACCTTTAAATTATTTAAAGAAATATTTGAAAGATTACCCGAAATAAAAGTATCAATTTTTAATAAAGGCAAAGATTTTGCAACATCAAGCTTTAATATTTTCAAAGAATTAACCAAATCATCAGCAACAATTACGGTATTTAATTTCAATCCATTTAATGCTTTTAAATCTTCGATAATTCCGCTTATTTTCAAATTAACCAATGCGATTTTTGCCTCAAAATCGACTGGGAAATTTTTCTTATTTTTTATCAAAGCATTAATACCACCAAACTTACCCTTTAAAGATATTGGAATATCTTTTAACACAGAATTAAAATCAACCAAAACTTCATCAGAGCTTGCCGATAATGCCAAATGGTCAATTTTATAAATCGAGCCGTTATAAGAAATCATTGCATTATTAATTTCAAAATTTTTAACATTAAGATCAAAACCATCTTTTTTAGATTTTTCAATCTCGGTCAATTTTTTACCATTTTCTTCAGGCTTTTTATTAGCCTTTTTCATAGGCAAACCCCAATTTACTTGGCCTTTTGAATTTTCCTCTAAATGGATTTTAGGAGATCTTATAACGACCTTTTCCACTATAATTTCTTTTTGAAGAAGTGGTAAAAGAGAAAATTCCGCATCCAAAGAAGCAACCTCAACCATGTATGGATTGCTTGTTGACCAAGATGCGTTTGATAATTTTGCCCCGTCAATCCTTAATGCAGGTTTCAAAGATATAATAATTTTAACATTACCGTCAAAAGTAAGCTTTCTTCCCGTTTCTTTATATACTATATTTGTTATATGGTCTTTGTATTTATTAAGGTCAAAGTTTGCAATAAAAACTCCAAGACCTATGATAAATACTGTTAAAAAGACAATTAAATATAAAATTATATTTTTTATTAATCGCATAATTCTAACCCCAATAATTTAAGACTTTCTTTGAAATAATCAGGCAAAGGAGCTTTTATAACAACTTCTCCACCTTTTGGTAATGGCATTTTAATCGACAAAGCATGAAGATGAAGTTTATCTTTTACTCCGTCAATTTTGTTTTCAACAATACCATATTTTGGATCGCCAACAATTGGGCAACCTAATAATTCGCAATGAACTCTTAATTGGTGAGTTCTTCCTGTTTTTGGGTAAAGTTTCAACAAAGAAGCGCTATTTCCAAGGCTGTCAATCACCTCGTAAAAGGTCAAAGCCCCTTGCCCTGCTTTTTCATCAACTCTTACACTTTCACCAATTTTGGTAAGTTTTGCTTGAATTTTTCCTTTTTTAATTTCAGGTACATTATAATTTAAAGAAATATAAGTTTTTTCCACTTCTCTTCCCTTAAACATATCGCCAAGTTTTGAAGCAACCGAAGCTTTTCTTGCTAAAACCAAAACTCCCGAAGTATCTTTATCCAAACGGTGCACCAATCTTGGTCTTTCGCCACCTTCTTTGAAAATCAAACCGTCCAAAAGCCCATCAAGATGATAATCAATCCCGCTTCCACCTTGAACCGCCAAGCCATGAGGTTTATTTATCACAATAATATCGTCGTTTTGGTATAAAACAAGACTTCTTACAAACTTCAAATCTTTTGCATTTAATTTTCTTGGCTCGTTTGTACCTTGCTCAATTGGAGGAATTCTTATTTCTTGTCCTAATTCCAATCTTTGATTTATTTCAGCCTTTTTTCCATCAACTTTGATGTTTTTTTCCCTAATTAACTTATAAAGCCTACTTTTTGGAAGATTTGGAAAATGGCGATGGAAATATTTATCCAATCTTATTCCATCATCATCTTGAGTTACTTTTACAAATTCTACTTTACTTGCCATTGTTCTTTTTCTTTCTTAAATCGTCGTAATAATTAATTCTTTTGTTTATTTCTCGTTCAAAACCAATTTCTTTTGGCTTATATATTTTTTGTCTTTGCATTTCATCAGGAAAATAATTTTGCCCAGAAAATCCATCTTCGGTGTCATGGTCGTAAATATATCCTTTGTTGTATCCCAAATCCTTCATCATTTTTGTTGGTGCGTTCAAAATATGTTTCGGAGGCATTAACGAACCGTATTTTTTTGCCAAAGCCCTCGCATCTTTATATGCAGAATATACCGCATTAGATTTCGGTGCAGTGGCAAGATAGCAAACAAGCCCTGCAATTGCAAGTTCGGCTTCTGGTGAGCCCAGCCTTTCGTATGCTGTTGCAACTGATATTGCTTGGTTTAATGCATTTGGGTCGGCCAAGGATATATCCTCAAAAGAAAATCTTACCAATCTTCTTATAATATACCTCGGGTCTTCTCCTCCTTCTAACATTCTTGCCATATAATAAAGAGCCGCATCAACATCTGATCCCCTTAAACTTTTATGCAAAGCGGAAATAAGGTTGTAATGTTCATCTCTATCCTTATCATAAGATAACGATTTCTTTGACACAAGTTCCATCAAAATCTTTTCATCGATTTCTTTGATACCACACGATGACAAAGATTCAACCATATTAATCAAATATCGTCCATCACCATCACTTAATGACACCAACAAACTTATTGCTTCCTCGGTCAAGGATATGTTTTTAACTTCCTCTAATGCCTTTATACATATAGTTCTTAATGCATCAAAATCAAGAGGCTTTAACACCAAAACCCGACATCTTGAAAGTAAAGCTGAATTAAGTTCAAAAGAAGGATTAGCCGTGGTCGCACCCACCAAAATCACAGTACCATTTTCAACATATGGTAAAAAGCTGTCTTGTTGCGAGCGGTTAAAACGATGAATTTCGTCCACGAACAAAAGAGTCCCCTTGCCTTCTTGTTTTTGCCTTAATTCTGCTTCGTTAAAAATCTTTTTTAAATCAGCAACCCCAGAAAAAACCGCAGAAACATTTTCAAAATAAAGATTAGTATTGTTTGCCATCAATTTCGCAATCGTAGTCTTACCACAACCAGGAGGTCCCCAAAGCAAAAATGAAGTGACTTTACCACTTTCAACCATAAGCTTTATCGCACCTTTATTTTTCAAAAGATGGTCTTGCCCCACCACCTCGTTTAAAGAGGTTGGTCTTAATATATCTGCCAAAGGTTTTATTATTTTTTCCATTGCAAAAACTTTATTTCATAATTTTGTTCATATTATATCATTTTAACTTTTTATCAAAGCTTTGTATTAAATAAAATCAAAAAAAGTGATGCCTTAAATTAATAAAGCATCACTTTTAAAAATTATCCATTTTAAAAATTATTTTAAAACTTCTTCAATTTTTGTTGATAATGCTCTGAAAACATTTGAAACAAAGTCATCTGATTTTTCAAAACCCTCACACCAGCTTGTATCAAGCGATGATTTTGAAACTTTTGCAAATTCTTCATCAAATTCTTTTAAACCATCAACAACAAAAGCAGATGTCATATGCTTTTTATAAAAAGTTAAAAGTCCAGTTTCATCATTTTGTTTTACCAAAGATGCTTTTAAAAATTCTTTATATTGAACAACATCAAAAACTTTTTTATCCAATCTTTTTTCTTTTAAAACATATGGGAAGTAAGCAATTACAAAACCAACCAAAACAAGCATTAAAGCAGCCATAAAAGTTGTAAAGCCCCACATGATATAAACCAAAGATATTGTTTCAGCCAAGAATAATGCAATAAAT
>JAKJEU010000077.1 GCA_022705265.1 Pseudomonadota bacterium
CAAGGAGATAAAGAAGCAACTTTGCATCATGAAATTACTCATGCAAAACAATTTAAAGCTTTGAGGGAAAATAATTTTTATAATGAAGATAAAATTCGTCTTAACTTTAAAAATTTTATCACATTTAATATGATTTGTGAGGCTGATGCATATTCGTCAGAGGCAAGATTTGTATCAAAAAACAAAGATAAAATTGGTACTTTGCCAAATTATTGTGCCAGCTTTTTTAATAAATCTTTTGGCAAAAATAATGATGAAAAACAAGCTTATAATGAAACTTTTGAATGGTTGATTCAAGATGTAAAATCGCCTTTGAAAAATTATAACTGGTTTTTACGCGAAATTTATCTTGGAAATGATAAAAGGTCTAGTATTGATATTAAAGAAGATGATTTTATCAAATTATTGGATAATTCGTTTGAAATGAAAGTTGATAAAAAATTAATTGATAATATAGTTAAAAATTTCAAAATTCCTCAAGATGGATGGCATAAATTATCAGAAGAAAGTGTAAAAGTTGGCGATTTTTCGTTTAAAGAGTTTCCATTAATTGATTTTGATAACAAAGAAGCTTTGGATTATATGAAATATATAGTTAATGAAAGAAAGGATGCTGAAAAGATAAAATCTATAATCGATTTATATAAAGAAAATGATGTCGTGCCAACCAAAGAAGGTGTGCTTTATAAGGAATTAAATAAATGGATAAAAAGCCAACCAAAAGAGGACAAAGACGCTTTAAGGCTTTCTAATATGGTGGATACGGTCGAAAGTCGTATTTCTTTTTCATATAATAACGATATTGCACCTTTAAGAACAAAAGATGTTGAGTTTTCAAAAACTATACCAAAAAATTTAATATCAAATAATAAAGATGTTTTGATAAAATCAAAAAAGGGTCGTTCATTATAAACAACCCTTCTTAAATTACTCTCTGATTACTTCCCTTGTTTTAAGCAATTTTATATTAGGAAAATCTTCTTTGATTTTTCCGATGTGCCATGCGTTTCTTGGCATAAACACATATCCGCCGTGGAAATCGGTGGCGATGTTGCCAGGGTTTGTTTCAACCATTTTCTTAACATCTTTATCCTCGCCATCAATCCATAAAGCAGTCATATAAGCACAAGATTCAAAAATAACAGGTATGTCATATTCATTTTTAATTCTATCAGCGATAACATCAAATTGAAGTTGTCCGATGACTCCGACGATAAATTCCGCACCGATTAAAGGTTTAAGAACAGAAGCCCCACCTTCTTCGGCAATTTGCATCATAGCTTTTGTAAGATGTTTTGCTTTCAAAGGGTCTTTTGGTCTTATTCTTTGCAACATTTCAGGGGCAAAACTTGGAATTCCAGTGAAATTTAACTTTTCACCCTCGGTCAAAGTATCACCAATCATTAAGTTTCCGTGGCTTATTATTCCCATAATATCACCAGGATAAGCTTCGGTTACGATTTCACGGTCTTGGGCCATGAACATGATTGGGTTATTTATGTTGACTTGCTTTCCTTCGCGGACATGGAACATTTTCATTCCTTGTTTAAAAGAACCCGAACAAATTCTAAAAAATGCAATTCTGTCACGGTGTTTTGGGTCCATATTTGCTTGGATTTTGAAAACGAAACCTGAAAGTTTGTTTTCATCAGCTGATACTTCTCTTTGGAATGCTTTTCGTTTACGAGGAGCAGGAGCATATCTTGTCAATCCGTCCAATAATTCGCGGACGCCGAAATTGTTTACCGCACTTCCGAAATAAACAGGGGTAAGAGTACCTTCAAGATAGCTTTCCATATCAAAAGGCTTGCACAATTCTTTTGCCATTTCAACATTTTCACGGAGCTTAGCAAGAGCATCATTTGGTAAAAGTTCGTCCAGTTTAGGGTCATTAATCCCTTGACATAAAACGCCTTCTTCTGAAACCTTGTTTTTATCAGCACCACGAGAAGTCAAAATAAGTCGGTCGTTGATTAAATCATAACAACCAAGAAAATCCTTACCCATACCAATAGGAAAAGAAGCAGGAGTAACATCTAATGCCAACTCTTGTTCAATTTCATCTAATATTTCAAAAGGGTCTCTTGCCTCACGGTCCATTTTGTTGATAAAAGTGATAATCGGCATATCTCGCAAACGACAAACTTGGAAAAGCTTTCGTGTTTGGGTTTCGATACCTTTTGCACCGTCAATCACCATGACCGCAGAATCAACAGCAGTTAATACTCGGTAAGTATCTTCACTGAAATCTTCGTGTCCTGGTGTGTCGAGGAGGTTAAAAGTACAGCCAGAATATTCGTAAGTCATAACCGAAGAGGCAACCGAAATTCCTCTTTCTCTTTCAACTTTCATCCAGTCTGATTTGGCTCTTCGTGCTTCGCCCTTAGCCTTGACAGCACCAGCCATGTTAATAGCACCTCCGAATAACAATAATTTTTCGGTTAAAGTAGTTTTACCAGCATCCGGATGAGCGATGATGGCGAAAGTTTTTCTTATATTAGTAGTATTCATTTATTTCCTAAGACTCCTAGGAGGTGTAACTCCTGGTATGATTTTACGAGGTTTAGTAGTAGTTTTTTTGGCAGGAGCAACGATAGTCGGCTCTTGCGGTTTAGGGTTAAGACCGAATTGAACAACTTTTTCAATTTCTTCTTTTTCTTTGCTAAGTTCTTCTTTCGAAATAAGTCCCATAGTTTTAAGCACTTCAAGTCTTCTTATCGCTTCTGCACCTTCTAAAATATCATTAGGAGGGTTAGGAGGAACCATTTTATCCTTAAAAGAAGGAGGAAGAAGGGCGTCCAAAATTAAATCTCTTTCCGAAGCATATTCTCTTGCACTTATTGCTTTGATTTCAAAGGCGGTTTTCAAGGCTTTAAGACGGTCGACAATTACTTCTGGGTCTGGGATAGGGCGGTCAATACCAATTGAGGGTTGCGGATTGCTTAAAGGCATAAGTCCGCCAAGGTTTGGGCCTCTTCTTGAAAAATATTCGTCCTTTGTGATTAATCCTTCTTCAAAAAGTCGTTTAAAAGTAATAAATCTTCCGACTATGTTCTTATCATTGCCTGTAAATATTTGTTCCCCAGCGTTAACAGTTTTAACCGTTTTATTGTCAGAATTAAAAGTCCGCTCCCCTAAGTTCACAGGTTGAGCCTTAAACTCGTTACTTGACTTAATGTACATAGTTTCTGAAAGGTTATCTTTTGCATTCATGTCTTTTGAATACGAAGAAGGAAGATTTGGTCTTGCTCCTTTATTATCTTCGAAAATGTTGTTAACCTCAGGTTGAATGATTTCGGTGCCATGAATTGCAAAAGGAACTTTGCTTACTTCAATTGCTCTTAATCTGTCTAAGGCAACATCGTTTAAAGGTCTTGGAGCATTCAAAGTGAAATTACCAAACAAAGACATATCATTATATTTGTATTCAATTATGTCTTCGTAATATCTTCTTGCCTTATGAGGAACGCCCAAAATATCATAAACAATACCATTAACCATCAAGGCATATGGATCTTTTGGATTTTCTTTTAAAGCAGCAGCAACATCAAGCATAGCAGAGTCAATATCGCCTTTTACCAAAGCGATTATGGCTTTATCAGTATTACTTATTTGAGGCTCTTTATTAACATCAGCATTTTGCATTTTAGGAAAGTTAGCGCAAGAGCAAAGCAACAAAGTAGACATTAAAAGGCTATACTTTTTCATGAAATTATCCTATCCGTATTTTTAAGTACTTATATATAATTAATACATTATTGATATTTATTACGCAAGTATTCTCTATTTAAAATGAGCCATTGCATGCCAACGACGGTATTTGCATTGTGAATTTCATTGTTTTTAAGCATTTTAACACCATCATCAAAACTTATGATATGTACTTTTATATCTTCTCCTTCGTCTTCAAGTCCACCAAAAGAAGCCGCCTTGTTAACATCAACAATACCGCAAAGCAACCATACTTTTTCAGCCATGCAACCAGGAGAAGGCATATAATCATATATAGATATAATGTCCTTTATTCCTTCTTTTTTTAATCCAGTCTCTTCTTGTAATTCACGGATAGCAGTATCAGTTGGGCTGTCGGTTTCTGGATTATCGATTATTCCTGCTGGAAATTCTTTTACATAAGTTTCGCCACCCATATAAGAAGATGCAAATCTTACTTGTTCAACAAGGATGATTTTGTCGTTAATTGGGTCATAAGGAATAACGCTGACCGCTTTTTTGGCAATAAACATTTCACGGTTGACCACATCAGACATTCTTCCATCAAATCGTTTATATCTTAAAAAAAATTGTTTAAAACCAAAGAAACCGTTGAATATATCTGTTTCTTTTTCGATTGTTATATACTTTGAATCCATAGCAAAATCCTTAAAAAAATAAATAAAATATATTTTATTAATGATATATCTTGATTCTTGAAAAAATAAAAGTATTATTTAGATATCTTGTATTTTAATTAAGTGCGGATGTGGTGAAATGGTAGACACGCTGGATTTAGATTCCAGTAGCGAGAGCTGTGGGGGTTCAAGTCCCTTCATCCGCACCATAATTTTTGTTTTAATAAATAAATTTTAAGGTTGAAAATAAATGAAAATAACTGAAAAGACTAATGAAGGTTTAAAAAGAGAATACGGAATTGTTGTTCCGAACGAAGATATCGCGACAAAGGTTGCTGTTAAACTTGAAGAAATTGCAACAAAAGTATCTCTCCCAGGATTTAGACCAGGAAAAGCTCCAAAAGACTTAATCAAAAAGAAATATGAAGAAGCTGTTTCTAGTGAAGTTGCCGAAGAAGAAATCAACAAAGCTGTTGATCAAATCATCAAAGAAAAATCTTTAAAACCAGCTTACAGACCAGATATTAATGTTGAATCATACAAGTTTGGTACTGATTTAAGTTTCGAATTGTCTTTGGAAGTTATCCCAGAAATCGAAATTAAGCCTTTTGACAATATCACTCTTGATAAATTCGTTGTTGAAATCAGCGACAAAGAAATTGATGAAAGAATTGAATTTTTTGCGAATCGTCAAAAAGAATATAAAAATTCTGACAGCCAAGGCCCAGTAAAAACAGGCGATGTAGTATTAATCGACTTCGTTGGTTCAACTGGTGGCGTTGAATTTAAGGGAGGAAAAGGTGAAGATTATGATCTCGAAATCGGTTCTAACTCATTTATCCCAGGTTTTGAAGACCAATTAGTTGGTGCAAAAGTTGGTGATATCGTTGATGTTAATGTTGATTTCCCAAAAGAATATCATGCAAAAGATTTGGCAGGTAAGCCAGCATTGTTCAAAGTTACTGTAAAAGCTATCAGAGAAGCTGTAAAAGTTGAAATTAATGATGAATTTGCTAAAAAATTCGGTCAAGAATCACTTGAATCATTAAAGAAAATGGTAAGAGAATCAATTTCTCATGATTACGAAATGTCTTCTAAAATGGCTTTGAAGAAAAGATTGTTAGACGCGTTGTCAAATGAATATGATTTCGAAGTTCCTTCTAAATTAAAGGAAATGGAATTTGGTGCTATTTGGAAACAAATCGAAGATGCAAAAGCAAAAGGACAACTCGACGAAGAAGATAAAGATAAGTCTGATGAAGAATTAAAAGCAGAATATCAAGATATCGCTGAAAGAAGAGTAAGACTTGGAATTTTGATGGCTGAAATCGGTGAAGCTAACCAAATCAAAGTTGAACAAAAAGATCTTAATAAAGCAATTTTTGAAGAAGCTTCAAGATACAGAGGTTACGAACAACAAGTAATCGAACAATACACTAAAAACCCAAGATTAATCGAAGGTTTAAAAGCTCCTATTTTCGAAGAAAAAGTTGTTGATTTCATCATTTCAAAAGTAAAATTGAATGAAAGCAAAGTAAGCAAAGAAGAAGCTTTGAAAAAAGAAGAAGAAGCAAATGAGCCAGCTAAGAAAAAGGCTGCTCCTAAGAAAAAAACAAAAGCTAAAAAAGAGGAAGAATAATGCAATTTAATGAAGAAATAAAGAACGGTTATCTTGTACCTTATGTTATTGAACAAACAGGAAAGGGTGAACGCTCTTATGATATTTATTCGAGACTTTTAAAAGAAAGAATTATCTTTCTTACAGGTGAAGTTAACGATGATGTCGCAAGCGTGATTTGTGCTCAATTATTGTTTTTGGAATCTGAAAATCCGAATAAAGATATTTCTTTTTATATCAATTCGCCAGGCGGAGTCGTTACATCTGGTCTTGCGATACTTGATACAATGAATTACATTAAATGCGATGTTTCAACCGTTTGCATTGGTCAAGCTGCATCAATGGGCTCTTTGCTCCTTTCACAAGGGGCAAAGGGCAAACGGTTTGCTCTTCCTAATGCTCGTATCATGATTCACCAACCTCTTGGTGGGGCAAAGGGTCAGGCTACGGATATTGAGATTCAAGCTCGTGAAATTTTAAGGATTCGCGAGTTGTTGAATCAAATGTATGCAAATCGCACTGGAAAAACTATGGAAGAAATTTCAAAGGCTGTGGAACGCGATAATTTCATGTCAGCCGTTGAAGCTAAGGAATTCGGCCTTATTGACGAAGTAGTTTTTGATAGAAATAGTGCGGAAAATAAAATTAAGTAAATAAAATTGTTTATTAACTATTTTATCATCTTTAAATTATATAGTAAGTTACTATATAATGTATTAGTTATGAATTTAAGGATAAGTTTTCAATGAATGAAACAGTAAAAGATACAAAAAACCCTCTCGTATGTTCTTTTTGTGGAAAGACACAGCATGAAGTTAAAAAACTTATTGCTGGTCCAGAGGTTTATATTTGTGATGAATGTATCTCTTTGTGTATGGATATAATCAAAGAAGACCCAAAACCAAAAGTTGACAAAGATAAAGATGGTGTTATATCTCCAAAAAGCATTAAGGCGGTTTT
>JAKJEU010000078.1 GCA_022705265.1 Pseudomonadota bacterium
GAATTTTCATAAATCTTAATCCCCGAAGTACCCTGAGTTCCAAGACCTTTAACCTTTTTTTCCACCAAGTTAATAGCAGCCAAAGTCCCGCCTCTTACCGCATTTGTTGCAAGAGGAATATAAGACATATCCTCAATCGGGTTACAAAAAACCGTGGCACAATCGCCCGCCGCCAAAACATCTTCTTTTGAAGTATGCATATATTCGTCAACCTTAATTGCTCCGTTTTTCATCATGTCAAGCTGACCTTTGAAAATGTCTGTGTTCGGCCTGAAACCAATACAAAAAACCACCATGTCGGCATCATAACTTGCCTTATCAGTTACGACTTTATTAACCTTACCATTTAATCCTTCAAACTTTACAACCTTTTCGTTTAAAGAAAATTTTATACCTTCTCGTTTTAATGATTTTTCGGCCAATTCGGTAAATTCTTTATCCAAATATTTGCTCATAATTCTTGGTTCTAAATCGATTAAAGTTACTTCCTTACCGTTTTCGTTAAAAGCTTCGATAAGTTCAACACCAATATATCCACCACCAACGACGACTATTTTCTTTGCTTGTTTTGCAACCTCGAATATTTTTGTTGCATGAGCAAAATTCTTACAAAGCAACACATTTTCCAAATCAATCCCTTCAATTTCAGGAACAACAGGCCATGAGCCAGAGGTAATTATAAGCTTGTCAAAAGTATCTTCAAAAACTTTGCCCGTAGTTAAATCTTTGATTTTTGCTTTTTTATCATATATATCCACCGAAACCACCTCATGTTTCATTTTGGTTTCGATATCTTTTTCCTTTAATTTCGAAGGAGAGGAATAAAAAAGACCATTAACATCTTTTACAACACCGCCAAGGTAAAGAGCAATACCACAAGATAAGAAAGATATATTATCATTTCGTTCATAAACAGTGATAGTAGCGTCAGGAAAAAGTCTTCTTGCATTAACAACCGCAGAAGTCCCAGCATGGGTACAACCAATCACCATTATTTTCATAAAATACCTCCTTATCTAAAAAATTCTTAAAAAACAGGTATTATTATAAAACTTATCTTTTATTTAAGCAATATTATTAATTCTTAATAACTTTTTTAGAAGAATTATCGTCAATCGAAGCTTTATTCATAGGAGAATTAACCGCATACTTTGGATTGATTTTAGCACAAAAAGCAAGGAAGCTTTTAAGCTCTTTTCCCTTTAAATTCTTTTCTGTGATTGCATATTGCTTTAATGGGTCGACTTTTCTTCCCTTATTATGAACTTCGAAATGAAGATGAGGACCAGTAGAAATTCCAGTATTTCCAACATACGCAATCAAAGCACCTTTTTTGATTCTTTGCCCCTTTTTAATTTTAGCAAAACCATTTAAATGAGCATAAGCAGTAGAATAAGTACGATTATGTTTTATTTGAACATATTTTCCATATGTACCTTTTTTACCAACATAAGTTACAACACCATCGCCCGCAGCATATACAGGAGTTCCCGTTCTTGCAGGATAATCAACGCCATAATGAAAACCAACATGACCAAGGACTGGGTGAACTCTTCTTCCAAATCTTGAAGATATTCTTCTTGCATTAACAGGTCTTACAGTTAAAAATCTGCTTACACTGTGCCCTTTGTCATCATAATAATCAGCAACACCATCATTTGTTACATAGTAATAACGAGAATGCTCGGTGTTTTTTACATCAAAAGAAGCAAAAAGTATTTTCAAATCTTTTACAATTTTACCAGAAGGAGATGATTTACTTTCATAAACTGCTCTAAACCTGTCCCCTTTTCTTAAATCTTTTGAAAAGGATATAACATCTTTGTAAAGAGAAGTAAAAAGAGCAATTTCCTTATTATTCATTCCAGCCTTTTTAGCAGAATTAAAGAAACTTCCATTAACCACACCCTCGTAACTTGCGGTTACTGTTTCAAGTTTTAATTTGCTTTTTGAAGCTTCATAATTGTTATTATCATCAATTCTTTTAACTTTAACAACCGCGCCGTCTCTATCTTCCATTGAAAGGATAAAAATACCTTTATTGTCAAGGTTAAGAGAAAATTTTTGACCTGGTTTTAATTTTCTTAAATCAGCTTCTTTTGATAATGCTTTTGAAACTTTATAAATTTGATTTGTTTCAATCCCAGCCCTTTTTAACATTGAAGACAAGCTTTCTTTTTTATTAAGCTCGACTACCATATCGGATTGAATTTCTTCTGTATTTTCAGCTAAATCTTGGGTTTCGTCTTTTGCATCAACTTTTGTTGTATCCTCAATGGCAACCTCAACGGTTTCTTCTTCAACTGCATCTTCTTTTACAAATTCGCTTTCTTCTTCAATTTCAGAGGGTTTAACCACACTTATATCATCGGAATTTTCAACCACCAAAGATTCTTCAATCCCTTGGTCTTCTTCATCATTGCTTGCAAGAACGATTTCCTCTTCTTGGTTTTCTTCCCCGTAAATAGCTTCTTCCTCAGCCATTATTTCTTCGTTCAAGGAAACAAGATTAGGCACACCTTCATCAAGAATTTTATCTTCTAATAAAGCAACCTGTTTATTTTGAAGGTTTGATAAAATATGATAAGAAACAATAACCGAAAGAGAAGAACCAATCAAAATACCAAAAACAAAATAGAGCATAATCTTCTTGTTTTTAAATACAATCTCTTTAAAACTAGCAATTTTATTTTTGATACTATCTTTGTTCATAAATTACCGACCTTGTTTTTTTGATACATAACAAATTATGTTTATAACCTTAATATTAAAATTATTAAATAAAAAAATAGTTAACAAAAGCATTTTTTATTCAGAAAATTCAACATTTAACACAACATCTGATTTTCTTCCCATATCATCCGTTACCGTAACAATATATTTTCCAACCTTAGCCTTCCACATCAAGGCCTCATTTTTCAAAGAAGTTCCAACAAAATCTTGATTTACAAACCAAAAAAGCTTATTTGCATCATTATCAACATTTGCTTTAAACGGAATTTCTTCTTGTTTATAAGGATTTATGGTGTAAATCAAATTTCTGGTCGGAAATATTATTTCAGGAGCCTTTCCCATATATTGAACCTCATCAATCAAGCAATCTTTTTCAAATTTAGGTGGCTTGACCTTATGTATCCCCGTTTTTTCAAAAGTCAAAGCAATATCAGAAGGCCATATTTCATATGTTTTAAGCACTGTTTCACCTTTTTTATGATAACAAGACCTTAATCCTGTGTTTATATTGATTGGAATTTGGCGGTAAATATCAGAAACTTTTATCGGAGATTTCATAGGAATGACATAGCTTTTAACCTTTCTCTTACAAAGAGCAGAGGCAATATCAAAAGTATCTAAACAAGCATCCACTTCTTTTAAATTAAGAGAGTTATCCCAAATCTCATCATCTTCAAAATCTTCAAACTTTTCCATATATCGTAAAATCTCAAAAAACAAAGGAGTAGCCATAGAACGACCCACAAAAGCAGGGTTTGGTTTGCCATCAAAATTACCAATCCAAACACCTAATACATATTTGCCGAAAATTCCAACTGTCCAAGCGTCTTTAAACCCATATGAGGTCCCTGTTTTCCATGCGATTTTTTGTTTTTTCTTTTTTATAAAGTTTGAGACTTCGTTAATATCCCCACTTTTATAAAGCATATTTAAGGTCAGATATGCGGCTTCTTTACTTAAAAATCTTTTTTTATTTTCGCTTCCAATCTCTCTATACTCACCTAAATTCGCAAGCATGGCATAAAGCTCTACGGTTGATTTTAAAGATATCTCAAAGCCACCCAAAGCAAGGGCAAGTCCGTAATAATCTTCTGATTTCAATTTTGGGACATTAATTTCTTTCAAAATATTGTAAAAAGAGGATTTTTTAAGCTTTAAAAGCAAATCCACCGCAGGAACATTTCGGCTTAAAATCAACGCATCTGTTGCCGACAAAGCCCCCATAAATTTACGGTCAAAGTTTTCTGGGGTATAAACTCCAAATTGTTTTGGAATGTCTTTTACCAAGGACATAGGGTGAATTAACCCCTCATCAATCGCCATGCCATAAACAAAGGATTTCATCAAAGAACCCGGAGAGCGAAGAGCCGTAATTCCGTTTACTTGTCCTTCTATACCATCATCAAAAAAGTTATTTGAGCCAATATACGAAACAACTTCCATCTTTTGATAATCAATTAACAAAATGGCAGCATTTTTAACATCATAAGAAGAATTTCTTTTGATATATCCTGATACTATATCTTCGATTTTTTCTTGTAATCTTAAATCAAGCGAGGTTTTTATATTATCGTTTAATTTGTTTTCCAATATTATTTCGTTAACGAAATGAGGAGCTTTAAAAGGAATATCTTTAATAGTTTTAAACGATATTCTAAGCTTTGCCCTGTCTTTGAAAGGTTTATCCTCCTCTATCCAAATGTCGGCGAGCCTAAGCCTCGCTTCCTCCATATTTTTTAAACCTTTATCATTTGTTGGGGTTCTTTTCACTGGGTTTTGAGGAATTACCGCCAAAGCAAGGCTTTCTGGCAAGGTTAATTTATTTGGTTTTTTATGAAAATATATCAAACTTGCCGAACCCAGACCTTCAATATTGTGCCCGTATGGAGCAAGATTAAAATACCCTTCTAAAATTTCATCTTTTGAATAATGGATTTCGATTAAAATTGCTTTTAAAACTTGGTTAAGCTTTCCCAAAATACTGGTCGTATCCAGCTTATAAACAAGCCTTGCCAGTTGCATGGTTATGGTTGATGCGCCCATTTTTCGTGAGCCAAAAATCATCTCAATCCCAGCCCTTATCATCGAAAAAGGATTAAAACCAAAATGATTATAAAAAGCTCTGTCTTCATATAACATCAAAGCTTGCTTCATCGTGTCGGGAATGTCTTCTATTTTCGTGAAAACACGGTAATATCCGTCGCTTGATAATGTAAATCTTAAAAGATTATCGTTTTTATCATAAATTACTTTTGAAAAATGCATATTTGCATAAATGTCTGGCTTATCTTTGAAATAAACCAGACAAATTATGCAAAAACAAATTGTCGCAATTAAGCTTAAAAGCCTTTTATTCAACTTCAAAATATGGCTCTTTTACATATACCGCATTCACATATTTGTTATAAAGAGATTTTAAGTAAACAGGAGGAATAGTAAACTTACCCTTAGAAGTTGCTTTGACCTTGTATCTTACTTCCTTAACATTTTCATCAACGGTTAAGTAAACCAAGGCTCTATCTTCTCTTAAATCCTTGTGCTCAATCTCATCTGATGAGAAGCTTTCTGTCTTGATTTCAAAGCCACCAACAACCAAATCAATTATAGCCATGTTATAATTTTCTTTGTCATTTAATGCCCTTACCTTTATCAAAACTTCGACTTCATCACCTTTTTTAACCTTAGTTACTTTTTTGCCATCGACATAAAATTCTTTTGTAACTTCGACACCTTCTGATGATTTTTCGCTTATTATGTTTTGTTCAAATCCTTGTGAAGTAATGACATAATAAAGATCGCTTTTTGATGAAGAAATCTTATAAACATTTTTAGGTAATTCATAAGTTACAAACATAGATTTATCTGATTTTTCCAAGGCTATTTCTTTGCCTTCTTTGTCATATGCTTTTAAATCAAATTCGTTGCTTTTGTTTTCATTAAAAGAACTTAATGCCAAAACGCTGTAAGAAGATAACAAAGTGCTGTAATCATCATCAATGATTGGGTTTAATATTCTTGATATGGTTTTATCATTATTCAAATCGATAATGTCACTAAAATGGCTGTTTACCAAGTTTACATAAATCGCATCATTAACAAAACTTGTATCAAAATCGCTGTAATAGTAATAATGTCTTTCATCTTGTTTGATATCACGGTCGAAATTGTAACCTTTGATAAGTTCGTTTGCCATTTTATCTTCGTGTAAAAGCTTATAACTTGCTGCCAAATAACTTGAAGCAATGGATTTCTTCCAACTATCTTGATATCTTGCATCAAGTGAGTTTGTAAGATTTAATATAAACCCAGTGGTAACTTCTTCGTTTAAGGTCAAAATATAAATACCATAAGCCTTAATTTTCGCATTCCACAT
Organism: Pseudomonadota bacterium; assembly: GCA_022705265.1. Taxonomy (GTDB): domain Bacteria; phylum Pseudomonadota; class Alphaproteobacteria; order JAKJEU01; family JAKJEU01; genus JAKJEU01. The sequence goes on from JAKJEU010000078.1 coordinate 6,107, forward strand.
GGAATTATCATCATCAGAATTAAGATAGCTTCTTATCCATCTTAAACCATCGTTTAACATGTCTTTTGGTACATTGTAACCTTTTTTCTTAGCATAAGTTAAGAAATGAAGCGCATACATAGAATTAAATTCCGACACATAACTTCCATTATCCCAAGTTGAAAAACCACCCGAGCTAAGTTGTCTTAAACGATATTTTCCAATTATGATTTTGAACGCTTCGTTTCTGTCAAAAGCATTTGGAGAATTATCGCCAAGCGCAATCAAAGGAAGAACCTTACTTGTGATTTGTTCGGTGCAACCATGAGGATATTTGTTCAAAAATTTCAAAAGTCCTGATGAAAACACAAATGGACTTGTCGATAAAGATACGGTTTGCTCCCTAAACTCTTTATACATTTTTGGTAAAAAGTTTTCTTTTTCAAAAGCACCCTTAACAAATCCAGATTGTAGAATAGTTTTATAAGTATTAACCGGCCTTAAACTTAAAGTCGATTTTACCTTTAAAACCTTACCATTATCGGCGGTTATTAAAAACCTTATTTCGGAATTTCCAAGTTTTTCTTTTGCTTTTACCTTGAATTCAGCTAATTTTTCCAAATTCTTGATAATTGATAATTTTTGTTCCGCATTGCCAACGACTTCTAAATTATCGGAAACTTCGATTTTAACATCAAAATCATTAGCAGAAGAATTTTCAATCAAGTTAGTAACGCCAACACTTGCATCAAATTCATCAAACGGAGCAACAACAAAAGGCGCATTAGGAAGAGCAACAAAGTCCCCTCTTACCTTTATTGTTTTTTCTGTTGAACCAAC
>JAKJEU010000079.1 GCA_022705265.1 Pseudomonadota bacterium
ATGGAAAAGCTTCTGTAATCCATCTTAAAGATGACATTTTTAATGTTGTTATGGAAATTTTGGTAAAAAATATGAAAGACGATGATATAAAGATAAATTTAAAACAATCTTTGCCAATTGATTGCAAGGTGGAGCATGAAAGTCACAAGTCTTTTAAGGAAAATGTCGCTGATTTTAATTGGGATATTATTGTTAAAAAACAAAGTAATGAAAAATTAATCGTAAAATTTAATTTTAAAGATGCATCAAAAAAATAATAATTCTTGATAAGATGTTTATATTATTTTAAACTCTTTTTTGTAATATTCTTTAATATTGTTTTTTTAGAAAGTGTAAGTAGTAATGGTTGAAGAAAATTCTAATAATGAAAACGGAAAAAAAAGCTCAGATGTTTATGAGACTGCCGAAAATTTGGAAAATGAAATTACATTAGAGGATAAAGAGTCTAAAACGCATGAAAATGGCGAAAAGATTGATAAAATCGAAAAAGATAAATCGGTTGTAAAACATACCATGGCTCCACCACCTCCGCCACCACCTATGCAAGCTCCTTCGATTAAAGTTTCTAAGGGTGGTTTAAGCACTAAATTATCTTCTAAAAAAGTTAAAGAAGACGGTGGTAAAGAAACAGTAAAATCCTCAGGGCTTTATGACGATAATTTTGCGGCCGCTTTAAATCTTCCACCTTATTTTCTTAAAACTGAATATTTTGCGATGATGTTAGGGGTAACTGTATTTATTGGTATTGTATTGGGTGCTGTTTTGTTTTCAAGTGGGTCATGCCCTCCTTGTTCGGATGCCAATTTTGGTGTAGTTAAAAACCCTGAAATTATACCAGGAAGAGTTAAAAGATGCGGTATTGCAGAGATATGGGAACCTTGTAGGCTTTTCATTTCAAATTCTTCAAGAGAGGAAAAAAAGGTAAAAGAACTTTATAAAAGAGCAAGTAATCTTTCAATGGTCCCTGAATATAAAATTGATTCAACCAATTTAAGATATGCTAATGATATAATTAAGCCTGGTTATATTGCTGAAATCCTTATACCACCACTCAACTAAATTAAACTCATACTAATATTTTATGGTTGTTAGCATTTTTTTAAAGTGCTAGTATGATTATTATTATATACAAAATATTGGGGTGTTAAATGAATTTTTTTAGTAAATTTAAGATAGGTATAAGAATATACTTTGGTTTTGCTTTGGCTCTTTTTGCTATGGCCTTTATATCTTTTGTTGCTTACTTTAATTTTGGAGTTTTAAATAAGAACTTTAATAATTATGCATCTTATACAAATACTGTTAACTTTTTAGAAGACTTTGAACTTGAATTAATAAATGCAAGATACGATACATATCGTGTTTTTATTAATTATGATGAAAATATTGTTCAAAGAGTGAAGGCAAGGTATCATAAAATTGATAACTTTTTACTTGAAGCTAAGAAGTTGACAGTTGATGAAAATCGTTTAAAGGGTATCGAAGAATTAAGACAAATAGTTGATGAATACGAAGCTCATGCTGGAAAAATTTATACCATCAGAAAAAAAAGAAACGAGATGGATGCCGAGCTTAAAAAACTTAAAAAAGAAGCTGGGCTTGAACTTACAAGAATGTTTAATCGTTTGATTTCTGATAATAAAAAACAAGGTTCTGATTTGATTATCGATTTATCCGAACTTTTGGTAAAAATTAATACCGAAATGAATGCTTTTGCTTCTGCTATTATGGAATATCGTGATCCTTCCGTTGATTTTAACCGAAAAGACATTGTAACAGCAGTCGATATTTATAAACTTGAAATCGAATTGTTTGATGATATGTATAAAACATCACCTTATTCAAAAACATATAAACCTATATTGGATAAATTAAATGCTTTATTATTTGCTGGTGAAAACTTTATTAAATATCTTGACGAATACGGTAAATTAGAAACACAAGCGGTTGAAATTGGAACTAGATTAGCTCAAAAAGTTGAAAGAATATCGGTTGATTTTAACCAACTTTCACAAGAAGCATTAGTTGTATCAGAAAAAACAGCAAAAGAATCAAGTGATAATATTGTAAGAATAAGTTTAATAACAATAATTATTGCAAGTATTTTGGCCTTTATAATTGCAAAAGGTATCACAGGACCAATAAGAAAGATTACAGAAGTTATGTTAACTTTGGCTGGTGGTGATAAGAGTGTTGAGGTTTATGGGATTGAAAACGAAGATGAAACTGGCGAAATGGCAAGAGCAGTCGAAGTGTTTAAAGAAAATGCTATAAAAGTTGATGAAATGACCGCTGAACAAGAAAAAATGAAAGCAAAATCAGAACACGAAAGAAAGATAGCAATGCTTAAAATGGCTGATGATTTTGATGCAAATGTTGGAGGAGTTGTTAATATTGTTGCTTCTACTGCAACCGAGATGGAAGCAATTTCAACTTCTATGGCTGCAACCGCTGAGGAAGCGGCAAGACAAGCTACTGCTGGTTCTGCGGCATCTGAACAAGCGGCTAATAATGTTCAAACTGTTGCTGCTGCTGCCGAAGAACTTGCAAGCTCTATTACCGAGATTTCAAGGCAGGTTGCTGAATCTTCTAATATTTCAAGGATTGCGGTTAATGAAGCTGATGGTACTGGTATGACTATGGAAAAATTATCTCAATCAGCTCTTAAAATTAGCGAAGTTATGAATTTAATTAAAGATGTTGCTGACCAAACTAATTTACTTGCATTAAATGCTACTATCGAAGCTGCACGAGCAGGGGACGCTGGAAAAGGTTTTGCGGTTGTTGCTAATGAAGTTAAGTCTCTTGCAAATCAAACGGCAAAAGCAACAGAAGAAATTTCTGTACAAATTGAAGATATGCAAAAAATTACCGAAGAAGCTGTTGAAGCAATAGGCAAGATAAGAGATACAATTAATCGTATGAATTCGATATCTGGCGCTATTGCTGCTGCGGTTGAAGAACAAGGTGCTGCAACCCAAGAAATTTCAAGAAATGTTCAACAAGCTGCTGCTGGCACTCAGGAGGTTTCTTCAAATGTTTCTGGAATTAATAATGCGGTTTCAGATGTTGGTAAGTCTTCATTAGATGTAAGTTCTGCATCAAAAGAATTAGCGGAACAAGGCGAAAAATTAAGAAGAGAGGTTAATAATTTTATTCATAAAATAAGAATGGATAATAAGGTTTAGTATTTACTTTTGATAATTACACTTAATAAAGAGTCTTGAATTTATAAGTTTAAGGCTCTTTATTTTTTTCTTCTTTTTTTATTTTTTGTTATTGGTTGCTCATCAACAAAACCACATTTTGTTTTAAGGATATCTTTTTTAAAGTCATCAACATCAAATTGTCGATTAAGCTTTAAGGATTCTTCATTCATCAATTTAGTATTTTTATCAATTATGGAATAAATTCTTTTATAAACAATATCGTAATCTTTTTTGGCTTCTTCTTCTGAACTTCTGGCTATTGGTCTTTTGAAATTTTTAAGCTCTTTAATACCTTGTTGATAAGTTATTTTGCTATATTTACTAAGCGTTTGGCGGTAAATTTTGACATGGTTAAGTTCATGTTTAAGGACTTCTTCCCTTACGCATTTATTATTATTAAAGTCATTAGGAATTCTTATTAACATGTCTTTTGCACCGGTTTCATATATGATTTTTTCAACAATTAAACAGGATTTTTTATAAATCTTGTCATCATAATAAAAAGAAAAATTAGCAATTTTTTGTGGTAATAATATTCGTCCAGCATCAACAATTTCAATTAATCCATGAACGACTAAGTGGTTGTCTGTGATGCTTCTTAAAGGGCTTTCGGTTTTAGCAGTATTGGCAGAGGCAAGGTTATTTATTTCAAATTTTGACAAAGAATAATCAATTTTTGGAACACCATATTTAGGAACAATTTCAAATTTAATATCAAGGCTTGGACATATAAAATCATCAGGATGTTTTAAATTTTTGTTTTTTTCTTGAACTTCTTTGTCATAATCGATTGCATTTGCCGTGCAAACTTTAAAAAAACAAAATATAAAAATTAAAAAAAATTGTCTCATAGCCTTTTTTACTTCTCTTATTCTTTTTGATAATCTATCATATTATAAAAATTATTTATTGCTAAGAAAAAAATCATAGCAAATTAATCTGATTTAAGATATAAGGTAACAATGAAAAAAATATTTTTAAATGCATTTTTATTATTTTTTGTATCGTATTCTGTAATTGCAAGTTCTATTGTCGCGGTTGTTAATGATAACCCGATTTCGGCTTATGATGTTGAAAATCGAATGAACATGATTCTTTTGACTTCACGGATTAAAAGGACCGAGGAAAATTTATCAGATTTAAGAAATAAAGTTATAGAAGCATTAATTGATGAGAAAATAAAGCTTGAAGAAGCTAAAAGCAATGGTATTTCGTTAAATGATGATGAAGTAAATAATGCAATATATAAAATTGAACAACAAGGAAAAATGGAAAAGGGCTTGTTTCGTACTTTTCTTGAAATGAATAAAGTTCCACCTTTAACCATTGATAATTTTATTATCCCTGATCTTTCATGGTATAAGTTGGTGGCAAAAAAATTTTCTAACGAAGCAATAATAAGTGAAGCGGAACTTAATGCTGAAATTGAAAAAATCGAGGCTAATTTTAAAAAGGATAGGAATTTAATTTCCGAGATTTTCTTGTCTGTCAAAAGTGAAAAAGACGAAGCAAAAGTAAAACAAAAAATAAATAACATATATAAAGAGCTTAAAGACGGGGCTGATTTTGGTGTAATTGCAAAGAATTTTTCCGAAAGTATTACTTCGATTAATGATGGCAATGTCGGTTGGGTTAATGTTGGTTCCATGGAAAAACCTTTGGAAGATGCTTTAAAAGATATGAGCGTTGATGATATATCAAAGCCAATTCGTTCTATGTATGGGTATTATATCTTGACCATCAAAGATAAAAGAAAGGCTTACGAAGGGGTCGAAAGGCTTTATTCAATAAGTCGTATCGTATATGAAGAGGATAAAGAGCAAGAAATTCTTGATAAAGTTAATTCTTTGGATAAAAAAACTTGTAATGCTTTTAACGATTATGCTTATTCTTTTAAAAATGAATCTGGTGAAATGATTGTTTCAAAGCTTGAAGATTTTCCAGAGGAATTTAAAACAGTAATCGAAAAAATGAAAACATTTGATGTTTCAAAGCCTTTTGAATTTGATGATAAAAAAAATATTTTAATGTATTGTAAAGATGAAACAAAATTCCCAATCCCAGATAGGGAAGTTATAAGGCAAGCAATTGCATCATCAAGGTTGGAACAAATTGCAAATCGTTATTTCAGAGATTTGAAAAGAAATGCGGTAATTAAGGTTAAATAATAATGCTTTTATCTATAAAAGAAACTGTTGAAAAATATGAGCTTTTGGCTAAAAAAAGTTTGGGTCAAAATTTTATTTACGATGAAAATTTGTTAAATAAAATTGCGAATACTTCTAAGTCTTTTGATAAAAGCGATAATACCGTTGTTGAAATTGGTCCTGGTCCTGGTGGACTTACACGGGCCATACTTAATGCGGGGTTTAAAAAGGTTATCGTAATTGAAAAAGACAGCCGTTGTTTAAAGGCATTAAATGAATTAAAAGAACATTATGGCGAAAGATTAGAAGTAATAGAAGACGATGCTTTGGAAATTGATTTAAGAAAAGTAGCACCAGAAAAGTCAAGAATAATATCGAATTTGCCATATAATATTGGAAGCGTTTTGCTTACGAATTGGCTCAAAGATGTCGAATATTTCAGCTCTTTTACTTTGATGTTTCAAAAGGAAGTGGCATTAAGAATAACTGCAAAACCAAGCACCAGCGATTATGGAAGGCTTGGGATTATTACAAATTGGCTTTGTGATGCAAAAATTGCTTTTGATGTTAATCGAATGTCTTTTAATCCTCCGCCTAAGGTTACTTCAAGCATTGTTTTGATAAAACCAAAGGAAAACTTAACAAAAGAAGTCGATTTTAAAACAGTGGAAAGATTAACAGCGCTTGCATTTTCGGCAAGAAGAAAAATGCTTCGTTCCTCACTTTTTAAACATTTTAAAAATGCTGACGAGGTTTTTAAATCTTTGGACATTCTTGAAACTTTAAGGCCTGAAAATTTAACCGTGGAACAGTTCATAAAACTTGCGAAAGTAATGGAACAACAAAAATGAAAAGCTTAAAATGTGGAATTGACTTTGGAACATCTAACTCGGCAATAGGTGTTATGGAAGATGATTGTTTAAATCTTGTAAAGTTTAAAGACGATAAAACCATCATACCATCAGCGATATTTTTTAATTACGAAACCATGAGGCCATCGTATGGCGATGATGCGATTGACGATTATGCTTATGGAGCTGAAGGGCGTTTGGTTCGTTCGTTGAAAAGTATGTTAGGGACGGGGTTGATTGATGAACGCACTTCGTTAAGAAATCGAGCAATAAGTTTCAAAGAAATTCTTATAATCTACCTTAAACATTTAAGAGAAAAAACCGAGGAATATTTTGGTGGAAAAATCGTAAAAACGGTTGCGGGAAGACCTGTGTTTTTTTGTGATGGCGATGAATTAAAAGATAAAATTGCCGAAAACACCTTGGAACAAGCTTTAAGAGAGGCTGGATTTAAGGATATTTCGTTTGAATATGAACCAGTCGCAGCAGCATATGATTATCAGCAAGGAGTTGAAAAACAAGAATTAGCATTAATCGTTGATATTGGTGGTGGTACTTCGGATTTTTCGGTAATTAAACTTATTAGTAATAAAAAATCAAAAGTTCTTGCCAACA
>JAKJEU010000003.1 GCA_022705265.1 Pseudomonadota bacterium
GAATGATGTTCTTCTTCCAATAATTTTAAGAGCAGAAGAAGAAACGCGAGAAAATCTTGAAAATCTTGACGCTTTACAAGTGTATTCAAGCTATACTTCAAACAAAGTGCCATTAGACGATGTGATTGATAATTTAAAAATTGAATTCGAAGATCCAATTATCATGAGATATAACCGTCATCGTTCAATTACTTTGCAAACTAATCCGATTGATGGAATTACTTTCCCTTATTTACAAAGCACGGTAATCGACGAATTTAATAAAATCAAATTGCCAGAAGGTTATTCGTTAAATTGGGACGGCGAAGCAAAAAGTTCAAAAAATGGACAAGAAGCTTTAAAACCTGGAATTCCTCCTGCTTTGTTGTTGATGGTTTTGATTGTTATGATGTTATTTAATTCATATCGACCTGTTATTATCATTTTTATGACTATACCTTTTGTGGTTATTGGGCTTGTTTATGGTTTGATAATATTTAATTCTTCGTTCGGATTTGTGGCTTTGTTAGGGGCGATGAGTTTGTCTGGAATGATGATTAAAAACGGTATTGTTTTGATTGACGAGATAAAAGCAAATAAAGAAAAAGGTATCGATGATTATGATGCCGTCATATTAGCAGCAAAATCAAGGTTAAGGCCAGTTGTTTTGGCTGCTGGAACTACTGTGCTTGGTTGTATCCCATTGATTCAAGACAAGTTTTGGGAAGCCTTGGCAATCGTAATTATGGCGGGGCTTATGGTTGGAACTGTGATTACTATGGTATTTGTTCCTGTGCTTTATGCTTGTTTTTATAAGGCTAAAAAGAAATAAATATTTTAATTGAAAATAAAAATAATTGGGAGTAATGCTTTATTAATTTAACTTAATTTACGAGGTTTATATGATAAAAAGCTTGCTCCCAATTTTACTTTTAACTGTATCAAATGTTTTTATGACTTTTGCTTGGTATGGTCATTTAAAACATAAATCCACCGCTCTTTGGGCTGTGGTTTTGATAAGTTGGGGAATTGCCTTTTTTGAATATTGTTTCCAAGTCCCAGCAAACCGCATAGGTCATCAATTTTTTTCAGCAGCACAATTAAAAGTCGCCCAAGAAGTTATAACTTTGGTGGTTTTTGCTGGATTTTCAGTGTTTTATTTAAAAGAAGATTTAAAATGGAATTACATTGTCGGATTCTTACTTATATTGTTAGCAGTATTTTTCGTTTTTAAAAAATGGGATTAAATTTATTTTTTCTTGAAAAATTAAAAGATATAATGTAATTATATAAAACTATGACCAGTAAGGATGGGTGGCAGAGTGGTCGATTGCGCACGCTTGGAAAGCGTGTGAGGTGTAACAACCTCCGCGAGTTCGAATCTCGCCCCATCCGCCATTTTTATTAAAAAAATGGGCGAATTCGTTTATGAGCGGGTAAGCGAGTTCGGTGACGAAAAATTTTATTTTCAAGAAAATTTTAAGGAACGACGCATGAGTTTAAAAACGAATGCGGTCTTTTTAAGACGAAGATTTTAATCTTTGCAATCTCGCCTTTATCCGCCATTAATAACAAAAAAAGCCCCTGAAATTAATCGGGGGCTTTTGTTTTTTTGTTTATATTGGTTTAATTTCCAAATAAACCTTGTAATCCTTTTTTCAAATTTTCGCCTTCTTGCTTGATTGAATTACCAATTTCTTCAAAAGTTTCTTTCTTAGGAACAATCGCCTTAAAAGTATTAGCAGAAGAACCAGATAATTGTTTGAAAGCATCAATTAAAGATTCTTTGAAATCTTTGCTGTCATTTTTGCCGATGTCTTTCAAAGTTAAGTTAGGCAAAGGAATAGTGATAAGTTCAGGTCCGAGATTTGTAATGATTTCAGAATTTGAAAATACCAATTTTTCGATTATAACTTTTTTAGCAGGCTTGCTGTCATCGGAAATCTCTGCAACTTCTTGCTTTTCGCCAGCTTCGTTTTCAGCTATTTTTGCATTTTTTTCAACAATTTCAATATTGCTTTGACCTTTTTTGTTGGTTTCAAGTGCAATCGAAACCTTGTCAATCAAAACTTCTTTAACAATGATGGTGTTTTCAAATACTGTTTTAGGGTCAAGGCTTACACTTAAAGTCCCAAGAGAAAGAAGATTAGGGCTTTTATAGCCTTTTAAATTTTCGATAACAAAACCTTTGATTAAAAGTTTGCCGTTAAAAATATCCAAATCAAAATCTTCGATTTCAACCTTGCTTTGGGTTATTGCGCTAACTTGTTTTTTTATCACAGAGGTAGCAATAGAATTTATCGCAAAATATCCAACCAATATCACAGCGATAAGAGTAGTAAATAAAAATATAAGAGCTTTTTTCATGATGTTATCCTTACATATTTTGGTTCATGTTATTTAATATAAATTATTACCATATTTTTTTAAAGATAATTGTTGTTTTAAAAATATTGACATAAAAATAATTGATATATATTATATAAATATAAACTTTGAAAATGATGGAGTGAATTTTATGCTCAGAAAATATTATATTCTAATTCCAGCGTGCCTTGTCCCTTTTGTTGCATCAATATTTTATTTTGAAATATTAAATGGAAGTGCTTTGGCAAAATGGATTTATTTGTTGGCAAAAATATTTATTCTTATATATCCTTTGTTTTTTTATAAATTAAGCGATAATTATAAAAAAGCGTTTAAATTCGATTTAAAAGAAGCCTTTATTGGTTTGGGAATCGGGGCAATAATTTTATTTGCTGGTGTTTTTATCCTTAAAATTCCATACATTTTTGATTTATTAAAGACGGCGACACCATTTGTGAAATCAAAAATCGAAAATTTTGGAGTATCAGAACATTATATTTTGATGGCGTTTATAATTTCTTTTATACATTCTTTTTTGGAAGAATATTATTGGCGTTGGTTCGTTTATGGAACTTCAAAATCCAGTATAATTTCGGCGATTTCTTTTTCGCTCCATCATTTTATAGTGTTAAATTTTTATTATTCAGTTATAATAGCAATAGTTTTGACCTTAATTGTGTTCGTAGGAGGCTTGTTATTCAACCTCTTGTATATAAGAAAAAACAATATATGGGGAGCTTGGCTTGCTCATATTGGGGCGGATTTAATAATTTTTTACACGGGATATTTGATGTTAAAAGGAGTTTAACAATATGGCAGATTTCAGAAAATATGGCATTAAGCAAGAAAAAGGAAGAGATTACGAAAATATCGCTTATGTTATGGCTTTGGTGTATAACATTTGTGAAAAAAGAATTAATAAATTTTTGGAAGAATATGGACTTTCCTTATCGCAATTCAATGTTTTGATGCTTTTAAAATCGATGGAAGGCGAGGCGGTAAACCAACTTGAAATCGGTCGTCGTTTGATTGTGACACAAGGAAGCATTACAAGATTGGTTTTCAAACTTGGTCAAGAAAAATTAATCGAAGTTAAACAAAATAAAAAGAATCGTCGTGAAAATTTGGTTAAAATTTCCAAAAAAGGCGAAGATTTATTAGAAGAAATTTTCCCAAAATATGATGAAATTGTAAAAGGCATGATTGATATGATACCAAGTGAAAATCATTCAGTAATGAGCAAAATTTTATCAGACTGGTTTTTCAAACTTCAAGAAAGCGAAGATTAACCTTTTTTAAGATTTTCGATAATAAGCATAGGATAACCTTTGGTATCTTGTTTAAAACCATCAAGGTTAAGTTTTCTTGCGAATTCGTACAAAGCTTCTTCTGCTTCTTTTATTGTTTCAAAATCGCCCTTGGTTTCAATTTCAATGAAATATCCAAGCTCCTTTAAATAATCAAGGGCGATTTCAAAATTTCCCATCATGAAAATGTCGCGATGTTTGGTAACCGTGCATAAAGATTTCATACCGACCGCCATAAAAATCTTACGAATATCGTCTTTGTTTTCGCATAAAGCTTCTAATTCATCGCAAGAAACACCACCAACCTTATGCCAATTTTTATAATTTACGATGGTTTTTCCACCACGACTTCTGATTGACAACCATTCGTTTGGGTATTCCTTGTCGATGTAATTAGTGTGAGCAGGCGTGAAATATTCATCAAATTGCTCTTGGGTTTTGATGAATTTAGCCTCTTTTAACAATTTTTGTTTGAAATTATTAAAAAACTCTTCATTTACGATATAAGTAATTTCAACTTCGGTATCTTGCATTTTATTTATCTTTGTTTTGCTTTAATCGTTTAGCAATCATTTTTTCATTAGAATCTTTGAATTTTTTAGAAAAATAATCAAGGTTTGATAAAATAAATCCAGAAAATAATATAAAAGCAATAACGCCACCACTTGCCGCATCAATTCTTATTGTTGTGATGCTTGAAATAATGCAAATGAAAATTATTGAAAAAAATCTTATATTTTTCTTTTCCTTTGCAAAAAACATTTCCATTTTTTCGGATAATGTATCCAATTCATTTTCTAACTTGTTTGGAGTTCTTTTCAATTTGTGCTGAGCATATTTCAACTTGCGAGGCATATTTTTAAAAATCTCGTCTAGATTAATTTTAATATTATTTTTAAATTCTTCTGTAACTTTCATATTCTTATCCTTCCAATTCCTCTTTTAACATTTCGATTTCAAGCCATTTGGTTTCTTTTTCTTCCAAATCGAGCTTCATTTTTTCCAAATTATTTGCCAAGTTTTTAAATTCTTCTGGGCATTTTTGATAAAACAAAGGGTCAGCCAGTTTATTTTCGGACGAATTTATTTCATTTTCAAGCTTTGCAATTTCAGTTGGCAAAGTTTTAAGCAAATATTCGTCTTTAAAGCTTAACTTTGTTGGTTTTTTTGAAACTTGTTTTGTTTCAATTTCTTTTTTAATTTCTTTTGGTTGGTTTTTTAAAGCGTTTACAGCTTCTTCTTCCTTAATTTGTTTGATTAAAGCCGAATAATCGCCAACAAACTCGATAACTTTGCCATCTCCCTTCATGTAAATAAGAGAGGTTGCAACTTTATCCAAAAAATTACGGTCATGAGAAATGATAAGCACGGTTCCATCATATTCGCTTAAAACTTCTTCAAGCAAATCGAGAGTGTCCATGTCCAAATCATTAGTAGGTTCATCAAGCACCAAAAAATTAGATGGGTTTGATAAAATTTTGGCAAGCATAAGGCGGTTTTTCTCGCCTCCTGATAAAGCGGATACAGGAGTGTTGGCTTGTTCAGGTTTAAATAAAAAATCCTTTAAATATGCGACGACATGGCGATGAGCACCACGAACAAAGACATGGTCTCCATCTTCGCACAAGGTTTTCCATAAAGTTTTGGTTAAATCCAAATTCATTCTGGTTTGGTCGAAATATGCTTCTTCCAAATTTTTGCCGATACGAACAAAGCCTTTGTCAGGGTCAAGTTTTTTGGTCAAAAGCTTTATCAAAGTCGTTTTTCCAGCACCATTAGGCCCAACGATACCAATTTTATTGCCACGAATAACTTTTAGGGAAAAATCTTTTACAATATCGCGGTTGCCAAAGGCTTTTGATATGGATTTAGCTTCAATCACAAGTTTTGAATTGCCCTCGGATTTTTCGATTTCAAAATTTACCGAACCAACTTGTTTAATTTGATTTCGTCTTTGCTCTCTTAACTCGATTAAACGCCTTAACCTGCCTTGGTTTCTTTTGCGTCGTGCGGTAACGCCTTTGTGAAGCCATTCGGTTTCTTCTTCCAATTTTTTGTTAAAGTTTTTTTGTTCAATTATGTCTTGTTCAATTACTTGTTCTTGCCATTTTTCGAAAAAAGAAAACCCTTTATCACTATGCCTCATTGTGCCACGGTCAAGCCAAAACATATTGTTAGTTATGTTTGATAAAAAAGCTTTATCATGGCTTATGATAACGACAGCACCGCTCCATTTTTTGATAACTTCTTCCAATTTTTCAATCGCAACAACATCAAGATGGTTCGTAGGCTCGTCCAACAATAAGATATCAGGTTCACCCACCAAGGCTTTTGCAAGCAAGGCTTTTTTACATTCGCCGCCCGAAGCTGATTTTGGTGGTTGGTCTTTTAAAATTTCAAGTTCGTCAATTAAAATATCCGCCTTATATTCTTCGTGAATGTCGTAAAGTCCTGATAAAACCACCTCTCTTAACGAGTTATATCCACTTAAATTGGCTTCTTGGGGCATATAACTTATTTTTATGCCTGGTTGAGTGAAAAGTTCGCCGTTGTCTGGTTTAATTTCTCCTGCAATTACTTTTAACAAAGTCGATTTCCCAGAGCCGTTACGACCAATCAAAGATATCTTATCACCTCGTTTAATGTAAACATTAAGTTCATTAAACAAAGGTTTAAGACCAAAGGAAATAGACGCATTTCGTAAAGTATATATTGGAGGATTGTTATCCATAAAAGTTCCTTAAAATAAAAATTATTCTTAAAAGATAATTTACAAGGTAAAGTAAAAAATTACAAATGCTAAGAATACTCGTTTTGTTCAAAATTTATGATTATTTCGTGTTTTTTCATTTCATCATAATCTTGACCAAAGCTTTTAAATATAACTTTACTTATTTTTTCAAGGTTATAGTTTTGTGTTTTTGCTTTTTTTTCAAAATCGTCTTCATTTTTTTTGTTAATTATGACAAAAGCATGAACATCAAAGCCGTCTTTGTTCGTAAAACTTATAAATTTAAGCAGTTCATTTTCATTTTTTGATATAGTTTCAATTTTAAAACTCATCGTTTAAAACTCCTTTTAAAGGCATTTTGGCTGGTATCGGTTTTCATTTGCATACTTGGAATTTGAACAGACTGATTTGCATCTCTTCTTCTTTCGCCGATAAGGTAATCATTAATAGCATCGCTTATCGCAAATTTTTGAGCAGGAGTTATATAATTACCGTTTTTAATTGCTTCTTCTCTTACACCTTTTTCGTCGTAATCCCCACCTCTCATTATATTATCGCCTGGGTTTATGATTAAAAGCTTATGTTTTTTTCCTTTTTTATCAACAAAAAACACATTTTCATCTTTTGGTGTTGTTATTTCTAAAATTTTTTCCATAGTTTTTGATTTAGGCTTTATCGGGGTTCCATCTTTGTCAGCAGGGATAAATTCTTGATGGCAACCGCTTAATATTTCGTTTTCTTCTTTTTCATAAAGGCTTCTGAAATAACCATCTCCAAAATCAATTGGATTGTATTTTTTTGTAATTCCAGAAATAGAATGCATAAGCTCATGTTCAGCAAGATATTTAAAACTTACAGAATAACTTCCATCTTCATTTTTTGACGGACCTGGTGAAGTATATTTAATAGAACCACCACCAGAACCAAAATAATCATTATCGTTAACAAGTTTTGGATTAATTCTTACATCAAGAATGTCAATTACCCCAGATTTTTTTTCCAATCTTTTTTTGAGCAAAGCACATTCTCGTGTGTCAGCGACAACAAAATGTTCAAGCCCATATGAAGTTATTTCGATTTTATCTTTTGGAATATGGAAGCCGATTTCTATGTTGTTTTTTCCATAAAGGTTTTCCATTTCAACCTTGGTTCTCATCATATATTTTTCAAATTCTTTGCTTTTTATTTCTTCATTTTCATAACCAATATGAACCATAGCAATTCTTAAACGGTTTTTCATGCCGCTAAAACCAAAAACAGAACCAACATCCTTTTTCATTATATCGAGTTCATTGCCTTTTGTGTAGGTTTCTCCAACTTCTTTTATGGTTGCTTTGCCACTGGTTATTTTTTCCCAAGCATCAGACCATTTATCATCAGCAGGATAATCGTCAAAGCTTACTCCTTCTGGTTCTTTTCCAACAAAAAGCAAAATTTCTTTGTTTGTTTTATCGTTGTTATTCATGATTTTCCTTTTTTTGATGATAATTTTGTCCAATTTTACCAATTAATATAAAACTTATCAAGCTTTGCTTTTTGTTTTTTATTTATAATGTTTTTATCAATTTTATTTAAAAGGACAAGATATGAAATACGATTTTTTGGATGATTATTTTTTATCAAAAAAAGGAGTTACAAAAGACTTTCAGCAAGAATGGAATGCATTTCGATTTTTAATAGACGGCAAAATGGTCGCTTATATCGGGCATCATAAAGATGGCAGAGAGATTTTAACCTTAAAAGTTGAGCCTTTTAAATCCGATATTTTAAAATCCGAATACAAAGACATAATCGAAGGTTATTACATGAATAAAATGTGGTGGTGTTCTATTTATTTGGACGGTAAAGTGCCAGAAGAGGTGGTAAAAGAGATGATTGACGGTTCATATGAATTGATTGCAAAAGGATTAACCAAAAAACGCCAAAAAGAGCTTGGGCTTATTTAGTTATAATTTATCCAATTAAGGTTTTTGTTCATTTTGTGGTAATAAACAAGGGTTCTTATGAAATAATCAAAAACAAGAGCCATAGCAACTCCATAAATTCCAAAATTAAGAATATATAAAAGTATGATTAAGGTTATATTCCTTATGAAAAATACGCTTAAAAAGTTAACCATTTTTACAAAACGGACTTCTTTTGCGACATTTAACATGGCTTCCATTGGATTTGATAAACATTCGAATAATATCTCAAACATAAATATTCCCATGTAAATAAGAACGATTTCCATGTTTTTATTGTCGGCCATAAATTTTAAAAAGGGATAACTGACCAATAAAGCAATGAATATAAGTAAGGAAGTTCCGATATAGCTTGATTTTTTTAAGGTTTTAAGGTTGTTTTTTACGATTTTTTCATCAAAAGTGCTAATTGACATTCCAAATAAAACCAATAAGCCCTCAGCTATACCAAGTCCAAAGGCGTTAATGAAAAACGCGATTTGGCAACACATGACATGAATGGAATATAAATCTTCGCCCAAAGTTGACGCAATAGAAGTAAATATGATAACTCCAATACGATGGGATAAAACCCCAGCGATACATTGTTTGTAAATTTCCAGAATTTCGTTAAGGATTGTTTTATCAATTTTTTCAAACGAAATTTTGTTTAAAGTAAGATAATATAAAAGTTCGAAAAATTCACAAAAAACAGTGGCATAGGCAATGCCCTTTACTCCATAACCAAACTTTATAACCAAAACGTTGCTGATGATTATCATAAAAGTATAAATGGTTTTTCCAAATAATACTTTTTTGCCATGCCTCTTGCTTTTAAACTTTTCATCAAAACCACGGAAAGAGCAAAGAAAAGAGAGCCAACAACCCTTATTTTAAGATAATCCACCCCGTTTTTCAAAGCTTCACCTTTAAGGCTCATTTTTATTGCGATTTCGTCTTTTAAAAGATAATAAATTAATGCAATAACAAAGGTTATCAGCAGTGAAAGAAACAAGGAATTAAATATAACTGATTTTACATTTTTTTCGTTATTTTCTCTCATTCTTGCGATGATGATTTGGCAAGAAGTTGCAACTTGGATTGAAAAACAATAAAGAAGCATTAATACAATGCCCATCGCCCCAACCGGAGCAAGAGCAGAAGGGCCAAGAGTTGAAACGGCAAGAGTATTTACAAGGATTGATACTTGCACAAAACCACTTTCAAGAGCAAATGGAAGAGAAAATTTAAAAGTATTCTTTAAATTAAGATTTTCTATATTCATTTTTTTTGTCTTAAAAGTGGTTTTGTTATTTATAATTTAATAGTCAGATTTTAGAAGCTTTTTCTTTTTTTGTGGTCAGCTTTTTTAACCTTTTTAACATCAGTTGTTTTAGAAGCTCTGTTTGGTTTTGCTTTTGCACTTACAGGCTTTTCTGAATAAGTTTTTTGATTACGGTTGAATTTTGACTTTGTTTTCATTTTTGGTTTTGAAAACTTTGCATCTTTATCTTCCATAAATTCTTCTCTCATGTTGCCACTATCAAATTGAGGAGCTTTCTTTTTAAAACTTTTTGAATTGAAATTTGTTTCATTTCTTTTTGCAAAGCCATTTTCTGATTTAAAACGACTTGTCTTTCTTTTGAAATCGCCTTCGTTCTTTGTAAAACCATCATCTGATTTAAAACGACTTGTTTTTCTTTTAAAACCACCATCAGTTTTTGTTTCGGTCTTTTTTGTTCTTGAAACGGTTGATTTTCTCTTACCTCTTTTTTCGTCAGAAGAAGTTTCATAAAAATCAGACATATCTTTAACAGCACTTACAGCATTTTCTTTTGCTCTGTTAATGAAACGGTTAATATCTCTCCATTTTCCAGCGTCTTTATCAGAAACGAGGTTAATTGCAATACCGCTTGCACCAGCACGAGCAGTTCTTCCAATACGGTGAACATAATCTTCTTTTGCTTGTGGAAGGTCGTAATTGATAACGCTTTGGATATGAGAAATGTCAAGCCCACGAGAAGCAAGGTCGGTTGCAACCAAAACTCTGCAATCAAGGTTTTTGAAACTTTCGATTACTCTTTGTCTTTTTCCTTGTTTCAAATCGCCGTGAATTGCTTCGGACAAGATTTTTTCTTTATTAAGTTTTTTTGCAATTTTATCAGCGCCATGTTTTGTTTTAACGAAAACCAAAGCTGAACCATTTCTGATGTTAAGTTGGTTTAAAAGTTCGTCGAATTTTGTTTCATCAGTAACTTTTACAACTTCTTGTTTGATATTTTCGGTAACCTTGTTAACATCGCCAATCGCAATACGAGTTGGGTTGTTAAGATATTTCATAGCAGCCTTCATGATTTCATTAGGCATAGTAGCAGAAAACATCAAAGTTTGTCTTGTTTTTGAGATGGTTTTAATAACTTGTTCAATTTGAATACCAAAGCCCATATCAAGCATTCTGTCCATTTCATCAAGCACCAAAAATTTAACAGCCTTCAAATTAAGTTTGTAATTTGAAATATGGTCGTTAATTCTTCCTGGGGTTCCGACGATTATTCTTGGTCTTCTTTTAAGTTGTTGTAATTGGTTAACCATAGAAGCACCACCAATTAAAAGAGCAGTTTTAATATCGCGGTTAAATTCCACCATTTGATTGATAATATCAAGCACTTGGCAAGCAAGTTCACGAGTTGGAAGCATGATTAAAGCCATGTCTTCTTCGTTGTTGATTAAATGTTCAATCATAGGAATAGCAAAAGCACCAGTTTTACCAGTACCAGTTTGAGCAGAACCCAATATATCTTTACCATCTAAGGCTTTTGGGATTGATTGTTCTTGAATAGGGGTTGGATTAATAAAACCCATATTGTCCAAAGCTTGTTTAAGAGATGAGTTTAATTCTAATTCATTGAAATTCATTGTTTTTCTTTCTTTCGTTTATACGCAAACTAACAAAGCTTTTGTTTAAGCTTTGCTTTGCTGATTAATATTAAAATATGTAGAATCTAAGCTACTTTAAGAAAGTCCTAAGGCAGTAACTCTAATAATTTCGGTTAATCAACAAAAAAGAAAGAGCTATGAAGAAACTAAATAATCGGCAAAGCATACAGTTTTTATTTGTAATTTGCAAGCATTATATTTAACATTATTGAAAATAAGGAGATTAATATGCTTTTTGAATATCAATTAAAAACCAACCAAGACGGGCTTTTTGACATTACCGATGCGGTAATGGACGCGGTTAATAAAAGCGGGGTTAAGCAGGGAACTTGCTTGGTTTATTGTCCTCATACTACGGCGGGAATTACTATTAATGAAAATGCTGATAAAGATGTTAAAACCGACTTTATTTATGGGCTTAACAAGTTTATTCCTAATTTAAAAGAATTCCAACATATGGAAGGCAATTCCGATGCTCATATTAAATCAAGCCTTGTTGGGGTAAGTGAGAATCTAATAATTCACGATGGTAATTTGTTGCTTGGGATTTGGCAAAGTGTTTATTTTGCGGAATTTGATGCACCAAGAAACCGTTCTTTTTATGTTAAGGTATCGGGGTAAGAGTAAGGGATTGGAGCGATAAGATTAAGAAAAATAAGAAAAAAGCGCTGTAATCCACGCCACCTTTTTCTTTTAAAATTTCTTCCACTTCTTCTAAGGGTTTTATGCCATATCCTGCGTTTTCAAGGGTTTTAAAAAATTGTTTGAAATATATTTGATAAAATAAAGAACCACAAGCATAAGAAATCATAAAAGATATTATTAAAATCGCCTTTTGAAATAAAAGAGGGGCAATAAAACTTATGGCAAATACAGCAAATCCAATGGAATAAAGTTTACGATAAGTAAGATAACAAAGGCCTCCGATAAAGCCTAATAAACTAAACGGTGGAATAGTTTTTTTGATGTAAATAGCGTCAAAGGCTTCGAAATAATATCTTAAATTACGGTCTTTTCCAACATAAGCGGAAAGCAACCGCACCAATTCAGGTTTATTTTTTATTAAATTTTGAATTTTTTCTTCATTCATAACACTTAAACCTTTTAAAAACCTTAGCAAGAATCGATATTAAAGTGGTTATTATATTCATTTTATCAAGCTTTTTTAAAATGATAAAGGCTTATTGTTTGGTTAAAACGAAAGCTAAGAAATCCGATTCTTCGCCTTTAAAATATAATAATCCATTTTATAGGGGGTGGATTTTCATAATATCGTAAGTTTTGATTAAAAAGCAAGGAATCTTTTTGCTGGATTTAATGTTTAAAAAATTTTACCTTGAAGGTTATTATTGATTAAAAGAAGGAATTAAAAAATTGACAAAATATATCTTTGTAACTGGTGGCGTTGTTTCCTCTCTTGGTAAAGGGATTTCTGCGGCAACTATTGGAGCTTTACTTCAAGCAAGAGGATATAAAATTAAAATCAGAAAGCTTGACCCATATTTAAACATTGACCCAGGTACTATGTCTCCATATCAACATGGCGAAGTTTATGTAACCGATGATGGTGCGGAAACTGACCTTGATTTAGGGCATTATGAAAGATTTTTGGGCATTAAGTTAAGTTCAAAAGACACCATTTCAGGGGGCAAGATTTATTGGGATGTTTTAAATCGTGAAAGAAGAGGCGATTATTTAGGGGCAACCGTTCAAATGATTCCTCATGTAACCGATTGTATCAAAGAATATATTAAATCAGGAATTACTGACGAAGATTTCGTTATTTGTGAAATTGGCGGAACGGTTGGCGATATCGAAGGTCTTATTTTCTTAGAAGCAATAAGGCAGCTTGCCAACGAAGTGGGAAGAAGAAATTCAATGTTCGTGCATTTGACTTTGATACCATATATCGAAGCGGCACATGAACTTAAAACCAAACCTTCGCAACAAGCAGTTAAAAGTTTACTTGAAAAAGGTATCCAAGCCGACCTTTTGTTATGTCGTTCTTCTCATCCAATATCGGAATCAGACAGAGCAAAGCTTGCGTTATTTTGCAACCTTAACCCAAAAAATGTTATCCCAGCACTTGATTTAACAAGCATTTACAAAGTTCCTATGGCTTATGCAAAAGAACAAGTAGCAGAACGAATTATGGAGCATTTTGGATTAGATGAAAAAGAAATCGTCGACCTTTCAAAATGGGAAAAAATCGAAGGTTACCTTAATGCTTACAAAAAAGAAGTAACTATTGCGGTTGTCGGTAAATATTTCGAAGTATCAGATGCATATAAATCATTAAACGAAGCAATTTTTCATGCTGGCATTGCAAACAATGTTAAGGTTAATGTTAAAACCATTGATTCTCAAAAATTAGAAGAAATGAACGGCGAAGATATCAAAGAAGCTTTCAAAGACATAAGCGGAATTTTGGTTCCTGGTGGCTTTGGTGTTCGTGGTGTTTTGGGTAAGATGAAGGCGATTGAATTTGCTCGTGAAAATAATGTTCCTTTCTTTGGAATTTGCCTTGGTATGCAGTTGGCTGTTATCGAATTTGCAAGAAATGTTTTGGGAATTAAAGACGCTTTTTCAACCGAATTTGATGAAAATTGCAAACCTTTGATTTGTTTAATGGAAACTTATGAAAAAGACGGAAAAGTCATTCAAAGAACCAAAGATTCTGACAAAGGCGGTACTTTAAGACTTGGTGCTTACCCTTGTGTTATCGAAAAAGGAAGCTTGGCTTATAAGGTTTATGGCGAAGATAAAATTTCAGAAAGACATCGTCATCGTTACGAACTTGATATGTCTTATGAAAAAGATTTGGTGGCAAAGGGTATGATTATTTCTGGAAAATCTCCTGATAAAGTTTTGCCTGAAATTGTTGAAATAAAAGACCACAAGTTTTTTATCGGAGTTCAATTCCACCCAGAATTCCAATCAACTCCATTCAAGCCTCATCCAGTTTTTGAAAATTTCATCAAAGCGTCGATAGGTTAGTTTAATAGTAACAAGCCCTTAATGTTTGTCATTAGGGGCTTTTTCGCTTTTGTGTTCTTTTTTTTCTTTGTTTTCTGAATTGTCATCTTTTTTATCTTGATTCATTTTTTTATCAAGAGCATCAAAGTCAATTTCAATTTTTTTCATACCATCTTTGCAAAAAGTATCAGTGTTATTTTCACAAGGTTTCTTAGTGTCGTTTGCAAAAGCGACAGAAATGTTAATGGTTGCAATCAAGCAAAATATTATTAATTTTTTCATAAAATATTACTTTCAAAGTTTAAAAATTTCTGTTGGAATATATATTTTTCATATAGGCTGAAATTGGATTGATTTTAAGTTCTGTTTGGTTCAAATTTTTTATTTCAGCGTTGTTAGAAGTCCTTTTCATATTTCTAAAAGTTACGAAATTAGATTTAAAAGCGGGATGGATTGTTTCCGAACTTAAAGCGGTTAAAATACATTTTCTTAAAGCATTATTTCTTTCTAAATCATTTTCACCCATCAATTTTACAGCATCATTCAAAGAAACAATGGCTCGCTTAAAATTGTTAAGGTATTTTTCGGTGTTTTTGTTTGGGTGTGGATTTGTAAGTTCCTTGGTCAAAGAAGTCGTTACACTTTCGCTTCTTAAAATTGAATTTCGTAAAGCTTTTTTGAAAATTCCACTTAAAACATTAAGTTGTTCACGAGTTGGTTTGTTAGGTTTCAAATCATCAGGATTAATGTCCAACGCACCGTTATCAAACATTTTGATATTGCCATTATTATCAATTCTTAATTGAGCCCCGTGGCGGTCAGAATCAATCGCTTTTCCGCTTAAAATTTGTTCCATTTCACATGCAAAAACTACCTTTGCACAAGCTTTTGTGTAATCGCTTTTTGCATCCATTTCGTTTAAAAGTTTACCTTCTGCGAGTTCACATTTTTTGTATTTGTCGTTATAAGATATGGTTTTTGCATTGGTGATTTTAAAATCAAAACCATCAACATTGTAAGTTTTGCCGTTATAATAATCGGTGGATGCAATTTCGCTTTGTTTTGCGGAAATTGTAAGGTTGGTTTCAAGTTTTGATAATTCCTTTGCATGGGAAATAAGAGGCGTGAAATTTCCATATTGATTATCAAGCTTTACCATCTCATCAAAAGCCTTTTCAAAACGACAAAATCCAACTTTTGCCTCGTTTTTTATGCCTTTTTTAAGCAAGGTTAAGGCGAAATCTTTGCCATCTTTATCACTTATTTTAACGGTATAACAATATGTACCACTTCCTAAAATGTCTTTTATTTTTATGCCATCTTTTTCTTCTTTTGGCATAACTTCGTCAATTCTTTCCCAAATTTCGAAAATCGAAGGGCGGTTAAAATTGTTTTTTGCAAATTTTGTTTCTTCGTTATTTGCGGAATCTTTTTTACTTAATGAATTGATGGCTTGCAAAACCTTTGCACCGCTTGGCCCTGCCATGATTAAAGCGTTTGATAAAGCTTGCTCGTTATCATATCTTTCTTTTGGTTTTATGTTTGCAATTAAATTTGAAAATACCAGTCTTTGCAAAGGTTGTGAGCATTGTTTTTGATAATTTTCAAAAAAATCACGGACAAACGAAGCTCCTTCAACTTTTTCGCCTTTGTCATTTTTTAATGGGATAAGTTTTTCTTTTAAGAAATTTGTTATGTTTTTGTCCTCAAAAGCCTCATTCACAGGGTATATAAGACGGCTTAAAGCAATGGTTCTGGCATGGTTTGAAAGATGCCAAAAATTTTCATGAGTTTCTTTTGCTTTTTTGTTAAAAATTGCTTTTAAAGCTTCGTTATCAACATATTCTGGCAAAGAGGATTTTAATTTATCAGCATAAAGTTCATCCATAATAGGATTTATTTTATCGTTCAATTTTTTAAGGTTTTCACCATTTAACGGAGAAGTCAAAAAATCCAGCAAAGCGATTTGCCCGTCTTTGTTTTTTGCCGCATTATCAAATATAAAAGCACTTACCTTGGTCAAGGCAAGGTTATTTAAAAGTTCGTGAGATTTAAGGTTGTTTTCAATTTCCGATTTTACCTTAAAAGCCAAATCTTTTTGGATAAGGGCCACTTCACTTAATTGGTTAACGGCTTTTATACCTTCGCCATATTTAAAATTTTCCAAAAGGTTATGGGTTAGGTTTAAAAATTTATCACTATACTCAACGCTTCCATCGTCTTGCCCCAAGTTTTTAAGGGTGGCAATTACGAATTTTTGCCTTAAAATCGTCCTTAAATCAGGGGAAGAAATATTTGATAAAGACAAAAGTTCATAGGATATTTTCCCGATTTTTTCCTTGTCTTTTTCTTTTATCAAAGCTTGTTTTAAGGCGTTGTTAAAGGCATTATCCGATTTTTCATCAAAATCCAAAAGGTTGATATCTTTAATCTCGCCATAATTTTCGATTTTGAAATTATTAAGAGCAATAAAAGCCTTTGAAATTGTTTCCAAATCCTTTCCTTCCATCAATTTATCAGGATTATTTTTTACATATTCATAAAAAGGATAAGGGTTTTTAACCATTTTGTTAATGTCTTTTGACATATCGTTTATGGTTTTTATTAAATCAATTTCGTTATTTTCTTTTAAAATATAACCCCAAGCCAAAGTGTTAATATGGCTTAAATTTGATTTTACCGATTTATCAAAATCCTCAACATTTTTAAATATTTTATCGAATTCTTTGTAATTATTTGGATTTACATCAATGAAGTCGAAAAAAGCCTTAATGCTTTCGGTGTCTTTGTGATTTATGGCGTTAATTTTATATAAAATTTTGGTTTTAAAAAGAAGGTCTTTTCGCTCTTCTAAATTAAAGACATCTTTGTATTTTAAGGTTTCATTTATAAAATTATGATGTTTAAAAGAACGATTCCAATCGCTTCCCAAATCTTTGAAATATAAATCTTTGATTATTTGGGTATATTTTTCTTTGTCGGCCTCATATCTTTTTAAAAGCTCTTTGTGAAACTTGCTTGAAAAGGAAAGCCATTTTGAGCTTGGTCTTCCTTCTTTTGTTTTAAAAGCCAATTCTTGTTCATATTTTTTCATGAACTCGTTAAGTTTGCCATTTTCGATTAATTCAAAATCAATTTCACCAGAATTTTCAGGTTTCAAAGGAGAAAGAGGGTCAAAATTAACTTCGCTTCTTTGTTTTATTTCAT
Source organism: Pseudomonadota bacterium (assembly GCA_022705265.1). Lineage (GTDB taxonomy): Bacteria > Pseudomonadota > Alphaproteobacteria > JAKJEU01 > JAKJEU01 > JAKJEU01. The sequence continues at coordinate 17,448 of JAKJEU010000003.1, forward strand.
CTTTGTTTACAATTTCGTTGGCAAAAACTTCGTCATAAGCTTCTAAGCTGAAACTTCCATCAGGGCGAGGCGAGCTTGCCCAAGTTTCAAGAAGGTTTTTTTCGATTTTTATTTGTTCTTTTGCCTCAAAATTACCTTTTAACTCATCAAAAGCAATTAAATCCTCGAAATTACGAACCCTCTCCAAAGTGTTTGGATGGTCTTTTTCATAATGGTCGTCGATATCGTCAGCACTTCCTTTGAAATATGATTTTTCAAATTCGTAAAGTTTTTTCATTGAGGTAACAAGCATCGAAGTATCATAAGATGCATTTTTCATAATTTGGTATGAATAAATATCGCAAATTCGTTCTTCGTTGATGTCGGTTAAGGCTTTATTGTCTTTGTTTTTTTTGTTTTTGACCACCAAATGTCCAAGCTCGTGAGCAAGGATTGCAACCATTTCGTCTTCGGTTTTTATGTCCTTTATCAAGCCTTTTGAAAAACAAAGCACAGGAGGGTTGTATTTAGTGTTGACCGAAGCATTTAAAGCTTCTTCGGTTGCAAAAATTCCGAATTTGATTTTATCAAGGTCTTTTAAAATTTCAGGAGAGTTTTTTTTAAGTTTTTCGTACACACCACCGATGTAAGATTGAAAACTTTTGCTTTCATCAGATTCTATGTCGATTATTTTGTTATGGATTGTGTACATTTTGGTTCAATCCTTTTTTCTTAAAAAACTTATCAATATAACCATGTTATTTATGTTTTTGTCATAAATCAAGTTAATTTTGTCAAAAATAAACCGCCTTGAAAAATTTTATTCAAAGCGGTCGGAATATTTTTTATAAAACAAGCTTTTATACAGCTGGTTTTTCTTCTGTTACTTCTTCAATAACATCTTCAACCAAAGCATCATCTTCGCCCGTAACTTCTTCATCGGTTGTATCTTCTTCAACCATTCCGTCATCAGCTTCTTCTGTCATGTCTTCATCATACACAGCTTCATCAGTTGCATCTTCAACCATAACTGATTCGTCTTCATTCATCACAGGAACATCGTTTGAATATGAAGGAGTTGTAAATAAAATAAGGTTTAATAATAAAGAAAAAATCATAATTGATTTCATGTGTGTTATCCTTAAAAAAGTTGTTACATATCAAATATTACTCCTGTTTATAAAAAAAACAACAGATATTAAATAATACTTAAGTATATATTTAAAAGGTTAATTTGCTAATAGCTCTTGCAAAAAATAAAAAATAATATTAGCCTTTTTATAATAATAACAATTTTTAAATTTAAAGAGTGTAAAACAATAATGAGAAACATAAAATTTACCAAAATGCACGGAGCAGGAAACGATTATATTTATGTGAACGGTTTTGTTTATGATGTAAAGGATCCAAGTGCTTTGGCAATCGAGCTTAGTAATCGTAATTTCGGGGTTGGTTCTGATGGCTTGGTTATGATTTTGCCTTCTGAAAAATGCGATTTTCGTATGAGAATGTTTAATTCCGATGGTTCAGAAGCCGAAATGTGCGGAAATGCGACAAGATGTGTGGGTAAATATGTTTATGATAACGGTTTGACATCGAAAACTGAAATTACTTTGGAAACTTTGGCTGGGACAAAATATATAACCTTGCTTGAAGGCGATGAGAAAAAAAGAAAAGTAACAGTCGATATGGGCGAACCAATTTTAAAAGCGGAACTTATCCCTGTGAAATCGACACTTGCACCTGTGGTTGCTATGCCTTTGATAATTGATGGCAAAGATTATAAGGTTACTTGTGTTTCTATGGGCAATCCTCATGCTGTAATCTTTACAAATGGGGTTTTTGGTATGGATTTAATTTCAATTGGACCTAAATTTGAAAAACACGAAGTTTTCCCAAAGAAAACTAATACAGAGTTTGTTGAAATCGTTGATAAAGACAATCTTAATATGAGAGTTTGGGAAAGAGGTGCTGGTGAAACTTTGGCTTGCGGAACTGGGGCTTGTGCTTCACTTGTTGCGGCTGTATTAAATGGGCTTTCTAATCGCAAGGTTAAGATGAAACTTGTGGGTGGAGAGCTTGAAATTGAATGGAGAGAGGCTGATAACCATGTTTATATGACGGGTGAAGCGGTTTCTGTCTTTGATGGAATTATTTTATAAAATATAAGAAAGGACAAACATGGCTTTTATTAATGAAAACTATTTGAAACTTCAAGGTAGTTACTTATTTTCCGAAATCGCAAGAAAGGTTAGAGAATATAAGGAAGACAACCCAAATGCTCCAATCATTCGTATGGGTATTGGCGATGTTACTAAGCCTTTGGTTCCAGAAGTTGTAAAAGCTATGCATTTGGCGGTTGATGAGATGGCTGTTGCTTCATCTTTCCGTGGCTATGGTCCTGAACAAGGTTATGATTTTCTTCTTAACGCTATTGTTACAAATGATTACAAAAAAAGAGGGATTGAAATCGGTACAGACGAAGTTTTCGTAAGTGATGGTGCAAAAAGCGATACAGGAAATATCGGTGATATCTTGGGAACTGATAACATTGTTGCGGTTACGGATCCGGTTTATCCTGTGTATGTGGATACTAATGTTATGGCTGGAAGAGCGGGGGAATTTGTAAATAATCTTTGGAACAAGCTTATTTATATTCCATGTACTGCGGAAAATAATTTTATCCCAGAAATTCCAAAACAAAAATTTGACATTGTATATCTTTGTTACCCAAATAACCCAACTGGAACAACTTTGACAAAAGCTCAACTTAAAACTTGGGTGGATTATGCGATCGAAAACAAGGTTTTGATTATGTTTGACGGTGCTTATGAAGCTTTTATTACCGAAGATGATGTCCCACACAGCATTTACGAAATCGAAGGTGCAAAACAAGTCGCGATTGAATTTAGAAGCTTTTCAAAAACAGCAGGTTTCACAGGAACAAGATGTGCTTATACTGTGGTGCCAAAGGAATTGATGGGTTACACAAAAACGGGTGAAAAAGTTCCATTGAATAAGCTTTGGAATCGTCGTCATACAACTAAGTTCAATGGTGTTCCTTATGTTATTCAAAGAGCGGCTGAGGCTTGCTATTCAGAACAAGGTAGTCTTGAAGTGAAAAATGTTATTTCCTATTACATGAAAAACGCAAAAATCATCAAAGACGGTTTAGAAGCACAAGGATTAAAAGTCATGGGTGGTGTTAATTCTCCATATATTTGGATTAAAACACCAAAAGGCATGAATTCATGGGGTTTCTTTGATTATCTTTTAAAAGAACTTAACATTGTTGGTACTCCTGGGGTTGGATTTGGTCCGAGCGGAGAAGGATATTTACGATTAACTTCTTTCAATACTTTGGAAAATACCATCGAAGCAGTTGAAAGACTTAAAAAAATATCTTTATAATTTATGTAAAAGGGGTTTATTATATTAATAAATCCCTTTTTTTACCAAGGTCAAAGAAATATGTCAGAGATTACAAAAACTTATACCAATGTTAAGCCTATTAACAAAAATATTTATAATTTGTTTTGGGAATATGAGGAAAAACACGGAATAAAAATACCGATTCCTTATAAGAATTTATTTTATAAATATAACGGTGGAAGCCCTACAAAAGACCTTGCTTTCGGCAATCATGAAATTAAAAACTTGTTGTCTTTTGATAAAGAAGATGCTGACAATGTTTGGCTTGCAAACAAAGATCTAAAAATCGAGGGCTTTGGTGCTTTTGCGGTTGAAAAATCATCAAATTATGTCGGATTTAAATCGTTCAAAGGTGAAAAAGACATTAAAATCGCAACTTATAACAAAGAGAATGACAAGCTTATTATAATTTCTGGACAAGATGAATTTATAAAGAAAATTTATCCAATAAAATGGGATAGGGATACTCTTGATTCTTATAAAGCGGATAAAAAAAGTGAAGTTGTGATATACGATTTCAAAGGTAATTCACATGAAAAGCCTTACTCTTTGTGCAAGATTTATGGTGAAAACGAACAAAGTGTGTTTAGTTATTCTTATTTCATGAAGGTTGCGGGGGAAAATGTCCATTACAAACTTTCGCTTGAAAAGATTTTATATTTCCTTAACTTCCCATACGAAGCACAAAGAGAGGCTTTTAACATTTGGTCAAATAAAAAGGGTTAATGTTTTAAGTTACATCACAACTTGAAGTCGCAATATCCATCAAAATATTGTAATTCACAGGCAACATAGACTTAGTAGTACCGCAAGCGGTATATACTGTGTCATATGGCTTTAAACTTTCATCGATAAAGATTTGGACATTTTCGTTCATAATCCCAAATGGGCAAACCCCGCCAACGGGATATCCTGTGGCTTCCAAAGTTTCCTCAAAAGAAGCCATGGAAACTCTTCCACCTGCGATTTCTTTTATTTTAAGGTTTAATAATTTTTTATCACCTGCGGCGACAATCATTATATATTTTCCTTGCTTGCCTTTGAAAAGAATGGTTTTGGCGATTTGTCCTGCTTCAACATTTAAAGCTTTTGAAGCGTCTTCCACCGAAAAAGTTGCTCCTTCCTCGCTGAATTCAATTGGTTTAAGATTGTATTTTTCAAGTGTGGCATTAAGTTGTAAAGGTATCATTATATTTTTAACTCTAAATCTTTATTTTTATTAATTGAAATTCCTTGTTTGACGATATTGGTTGCGATTTGTTTTGCTTCAACCATAGAATGGAGAGCACAAGAACCGCATTGAAGTTCATTTGATGCAGGAATTTCAGCATCATCATCAAGCTTGGCAATTTCCATCATAGATTTTAAGAAAGCATTTTTAACATCTTCTTCAATTGGTTTTCCAATAACGCTCATATAAAACCCAGTCTTGCAACCCATCGGAGAAATATCAATGATTTCAATCTTGTCGTTATTAAGAAAATCTCTCATAAACCCAGCAAAAAGATGTTCCAAAGTATGTAACCCTTTTTCAGGCAACATATCATGATTTGGGCGACAAAATCTTAAATCATATATAGTAATGTCGTCTCCGCTTTTGGTTTGCATTAATTTTGCGATTCGTACAGATGGGGCCCCCATCTTTGTATGGTCTACTTTGAAACTGTCAAGTAATGGCATTATATTTCTCCTTAATTATCAATTAGCCAAAATTATATTTTATAAGGAAAAAAAAGTCAACTTTAAGGGGTAAGTTTAGCGCGGTAATAAAAAAATTATTTTTTTTAAAAAAGATATTGACAAAAACAATAAAATATAGAAAAATGGTTATATAACGAATAACTTAATTTTTTAAAGAGTGAAATTTTATGAAACAATTTAGTCATACATATGATGTTTCTTCATTTGCAAAGGTTGATAACTTTGCAAGCTCTTTATTCGTAAAAAAATCTTCAAACATTATTATTACTATTGTGGTGCTACTAATTAGTGGCCTCCTAAACACGCTTTTATAATCTTAAAGTAAAGAAAATAAAAAGTGGCTGGTGTTTAGGGGGAAACTAAGGACTGGCCACTAAGCCTATGTTTTAATTATAATGTTTAAAAGAGTAATAAATGAAAAATTTTGGATTTACATATAATGATGTTTTAAAGGTGCAAGCAAATGATTTTGCTGTGTCTTTATATGTAAATCACACATTCGTCCTAATTACAATTATTACCATTATGGTGCTACTAATTAGTAGCCTTCTAAGCGTCCGTTTATAAATTTTTGAATCCAAAAATACTTAAATAAAGTGGCTAGCGTTTAGAAGGAGAAAACTAAAAAAGCTAGCCACTTAAAATTTGTGTATTAAAAAAAATGTAAAAGGGTGAAAAAAATGTCAAACGAAGGTTCTAATCAAAATAATCAAACAAGTCAAAATATATTAAGAGCAAAAATCGAATTAAGCAAAGCTTTGGTAAGGGTTGCTCAAAATTTTAAAAAAGACGATATAACTGTTGTGATGCCTACTTATGTTCCTCAAAGAGGTGAAATTTTGGAAGAACTTACTGCTCATGGGGTAAAGGCTATAATATCTGGTGGTATAAAGGGTGCTAAATGCTTTAAATCCATCGAACAATATGGAATGAAAGAAGATACAGCAGCTCATGTGGACAAGTTTGATATAACAAAAGAAATTGTTGAAAATATCCCAGAAGAAAAATTAAAAAATAAAAAGGTTGCAATATTTTCTTATGTAAATTCCTTGGGCTGGGGAAAACATCTTGAAGATAGAAAATTAAATACCGAAGTTGTTGGAACTGTGGAACAAAATTTAAGAAGTTATTTCGAAGAAAAAGGAAATTTGTTGAAAATCTTGGACACAGCAGGATTAAGCGCTTATAAAATCCCAACTGAACATGTTAATGAAAAAACAAGCGATGAAAAATTAAAAGAAGTTTATAACAAAGTCAAAAACGAAGACGGCAGAGTTGTAGTTCAAGATTGTTGTTCAAAAGTTGCTAATGCTGGCGGTAAAGGTACTGTATTTATCAACAGCGAAAAAGAATTTATAAAAGCTGTAAGAGAATATGAAGGCGAAAGAAAAGTTGCAAGATTCGTAAAAGGTTTCGAAAGTAATTTATCCTTTTTTGCGGGCAATATGGTTCCAGAAGATAATAATAAATTAGGTGCGAAAAAAATCAATTTGGATGCTGATATGGACCAATTTAATCCAGACACTTTGGATAAAATCTTGGCAAAAGCTGAAAAAGAAGGCATCAACGAAAGTAATACTGTAACCGTTGTTGGTCGTGGTACTTTGAAAGCTGTGGGTGATGACCATTTAACAAATTGCGAAGCAAACGGCGTTGGTAATGATGTTGGTTTTGTTTACGATGACAAAATCAGAAATCAAATCAAAGAAGTTGGTCAAAAATTATCTGCTTTGATGGCAAGGGCTGGTAAAGTTGGTTTAGCAGGGGCTGATATGATAATTGACAAAGACGGCAAGGTTTGGATAAATGAAATCAATGACCGTCAACAAGGTCCAACCGCTCAAATGAGTAAAGATGCTGAAAATAATGGTATACCTTCTTTGGTTAAGGCTTCTTTGGTCGCTTCATACGGAGATTTCAAAGACGAACAAGTTCAAAATACTTTCAAAGCATTGAAAAAAGAAAGCGAAAATATAAATGATGCTTATACAAAGGCAAGAGGCGAATTTTATTTGAAAGTTCAAGCAACTCATAAAGACAAAACTTTCGAAACAGTAACAAAAAATTTGGAACCTGGATATTATGATTTGGTAAAACAAGAAAACGGAGATTTCAAACTTGATTATGCTTCAAGAAGACCAGTAAATGATAAAGTTGAATATAAAACCGACCCAACAAAAGATGTCATGACTGTAAAATTAGAAGGTGGTGATTTCAAAAAAGGCGACCAAGTAAAAGGCGGTCAACAGTTGGTAAGGTTAACAGGTGTTGCGGATCCTAACAATCCTCCATTTGTTATCGAAAACGGTAAGACTGTGTTGAATAAATCATGGGAAAAAGCTGTTAAAGCTTGTTACGAACATATGTTTGACAAAGGATATATGGAAAAGAATCCATTGTTGCAAAAGAGAAGAGAAGAAAAAGCAATCGAAGATCAAAAGAAAAAGATTGTATTTTCGTTCAATCAAATGAAGGCAGCAAGAGATAGATAATCATAGTTTTAAAATTAAGTTGACAATAATGGAATAAATTGTCATCATTATAAGTGATAGTTTTGTTTAAAAGGAAAAGTGCATTATGAAAAAAACTGGTATCAGTTGTGTTTCTTTGAAGGTAGAGGATAAAACCTCTGACCTTCGTGCACTTTTCTTGCTTATTATGATGGGAATGATGAGTTGCCTTCTAAACGCTTAGGTTTAGTGGTAACGGCGTTTAGAAGGATAAAATTAAAGGTTACTTTAAAATAAAGTATTAATTTTAACTTTCATCATGATAAGAAAACAAAATGAAAAATAATCAGAAAAAAGAAAATAACAATTTATGTAATGTGTGTGAAGTCATTGTAACTTCATGCGATGTTTTATGCCAAATTAATTCAGGTCTTATGATGAGTTGCCTTCTGAACGCTTAATGTTCAAGGTAACAGCGTTTAGAAGGATAAAAATTTAAGGTTACTTTAAAAACTTATATTTTTAAAACTTTTTCATCAATAGGACATACGAAAATGAATGATATCAATCAAGACAAATTTAACAACAAAAAGCTTGCTTTGGAAGTTAACCGAGCATTATCACGAGTTGCACAAGATTTAAAATCAAAAAATATCCCTGTAATTATGCCAACTTATGCTCCACAAAGGGGCGACATTTTAACCGAACTTGCAAACAAGGGGGTGGATACTTTGATTGCTGGTGGCGTTAAGGGGGCAAAATGTTTCAAAGACATTCCTCAATATGGAATTGACGAAGATACCGCTCCATATATTGGCGTTTTCCCAAGCAAAGTTACCGAAAAAATTGTTAACGCTATCCCAGAAAACAAAATAAAAGACCGCGAAGTTGTGGTGTTTTCTTATATTAATTCTTTGGGCTGGGGCGAAGAGATAAAAAAAAGAAATCTTAATACCAAAATTGTTGGAACTGTGGAACAAAGTTTAAGAAAATATTTCGAGGAAAAAGGCAACTTAATCAAAATTCTTGATACCGCTGGTTTAGAAGATTACAAAATCCCAACAAAGCATATTGATGACAATGTTAGAGACGAAGATTTAAAGAAAATTTATAAAGAACTTAAATCAAAAGACGGCAAAGTCGTTATTCAAGGTTGTCGTTCAAAAATCGGAAGTGGTGGCGGAAAAGGAACTCAATTTGCAAGTAGTGAAGAAGAATTTTTGAAAATTGTCAAAGATTTAGAAGGCGAAAAAAAGGTCGTAAAATTCATCAAAGGAGTTGAAAGTAACTTATCCTTTTTTGCTGGAAATACTGTTGCTTCAAACGATTCTTATGGTGCAAAGAAAACCAACCTTGAAGGGCTTGACCCATTTGATACCAAGACTTTGGATAAATTATTAGAAAAAACCAAACAAGGTGGCGTTAACGAAGAAAATATCGTAACCGTTGTGGGTCGTGGTACTTTGAAAGCTGTGGGTGATGAAAATTTAACCAGCAACGAAGCAAACGGAGTCGGTAACGATATCGGTTATGTGTTTGAAGAAAAGATAAGAAACCAAATCAAAGAAGTTGGTCAAAAATTGTCAAAAATTATGGCTTTATCGGGCAAAGTGGGTTTGGCTGGGGCTGATTTAATCATTGATGAAAGTGGCAAAGTTTACATCAACGAAATTAACGACCGTCAACAAGGACCTACTTCACAAATGAGCATTGATGCTGAAAATAACGGCATTCCTTCTATTTCAAAAATATCTTTGGTAAGTTCATATGCGAATTTTAACGATAAGCATGTAAAAGATTTGTTTAATGGACTTAAAAAACATTCTGAAAGCATTAATGAAGCTTATACCACTTCAAGAGGCGAATTTTATTTAAAAGTAAATTCAACTCATGATAAAGGTTTAAGAACTGTAAGCCATAATGTAGTTTCAGGATATTACGATTTGATAAAAGACGAAAAAGGCAATTTTAAATTTGACCCAAGTTCAAGAAAAGACAAAGCCGAATACAAAACCGACACAACAAAAGATGTTATTACTATCAAAATCGAAGGTGCGGATTTGAAAAAAGGTGATGAATTGAAATCAGGTTCTCAATTATTCAGAATTACTGGGCAAACTGATGCTAAAACTCCTCCTTTTATTATAAAAGAAGGTAGAACTGTGTTAAATAATGATTGGAAAAAAGTCGTGTATGCGGTTTATTCTCATGTGTTTTACGAAGGTTACACAAAAGAAAATCCTTTACTTAATAAAAAGAATAAAGAAAAAGAGTTAAAAACTAATTCGGCTTTGTTATACTATGTAAAAAATCAAAGACAAGTATAGGTATATAAAAGGAAATAGAAATGAAAATTGAAAAAAGTCTTTTAAATATAGGCACCTCTCCAATGGGTACAAGCCTTGATGTCATTAAATACGAAATTGACAGCGAAGTAGAGGGCAAAACCGTTTATCTTCAAAGCGGTATTCATGGTGGAGAAATTACACAATGGATTTTGCACGAGCTTTTTAATTATTTAAAAGACAATCTTAAACAAGGAAAAGTCGTGGTTGTTCCTTGTGCTAATCCTGTGTCTTGGACGCAAAGGGCTTATTTTTCAACTAATGGCAAGTTTGATTTTTACATGGGCAAAGATTGGAATCGTAATTTTCCAGGTAAGGAAGATGGAACTTTGGGGGAAAGAATTGCTAATATCTTGATTTGTGAGGCTAAAAAGGCGGATTTTTCAATTGATTTGCATACTTCAAGACAAAGTATTCCTTTTACAATTTTTTCAAAAGACGATTATATCCCTTTTTTGAAAATCATGGGAATCGAACATAACCAATTTATCGATATGGGAGCAAGCCCAAGTTATAAGAATACTTTAAACTCTAATCTCGACGGTTTAGGGGTTGATAACATTTGTATCGAATGCGGAAGCCATGATGCATACGAACCAAAAAATGTAAGTGATATTTTACTTGGAATTAAAAGATTGTTAAAAAGTTTTGATATGATTAAAGGAGGCGATTTTGATGAAAACTCCTCAAAAATCAAGATTTTCAGAAAAGGCGTAACATACAAAGCAAACAAAGGTTGTTTAATCCGCCTTGCAAAAGAGTTGGGTGAACAAGTCAAAAGCGGTGACGATTTATATTATTATTACGATAATAACGACCTTGGAAACATTGTTGCTCATAAATCCGAGCATGAGGGAATTTTGTTTAAGGTATCTCCAACTCATATTTATTGGTCGGGGGACGATGTTTTACAACTTCTTTTAAATGATGGTGTTGAAGAAGTTTAAAAATAATATTGACAAAAAATATGATTTTATGAAACAATCATAATATTAAAGTTTATAAAAGAAGGCATTAACAATGAACAATCAAAATACAAATTTAAGTATTTTAAAAATGGGGGATAACAAATCTCTCTGTTCATCTATGCCTTCTTTTAACATTAGCTGGCAAGCTTCATGGATTAGCCTTCTATGGCGTTCGTGTAAGGAAGCTTGCGCTATGAAGGTTTGAAAATATAAATAAATTAAGCTTCCGAAAATAATAATCGTATATGTGTTTTAAGGAAGCTAGCAATGAATTTCAAATCTTCAATCTTACTCAATCAAGCGTTTTACAGAATGTCTGAAAATTTTAAAAAAGACAATGTAACCGTAATCATGCCAACTTATGCTCCTCAAAGGGGTGAAATTATAAACGACCTTGCTTTAAAAGGTGTTGATACTTTAATCGTTGGTGGTCAAAAGGGCGAAAAATGCTTTAAAAATGTTCCTCAAATTGGTATCGAAGGTGGCACTTTGCAATATGGTGGTGTTTTTCCTGATGAAATGACTAAGAAAATTGTCGATACTATCCCAGAAGAAAAAATCAAAGATAAAAAGGTGGCTATATTTTTATATACAAGCTCTTTGAATTGGGAGGGACACTTGGAAAATCGCGATTTGAATACAAAAATCGTGGCTTCTGTGGAACAAAATTTAAGAAGTTATTTCGAGGAAAAAGGCAATCTTTTAAAAATTTTGGATACTGCGGGTTTAAGCCAATATAAAATCCCAAC
>JAKJEU010000080.1 GCA_022705265.1 Pseudomonadota bacterium
AACCGATTTTGGTGACGACATTGACCGTCCTTTGCAAAAATCTGACGGAACTTATACCTATTTTGCCCCTGATATTGCTTATCATTTAACAAAATATAAAAGAGGCTTTACATGGATGATTGATATCTTTGGGGCTGACCACGGTGGTTATGTAAAAAGATTAAAATCAGCGGTCAAGGCTATTACCGACGGAAATGCTGATATCGAAGTTAAACTTTGCCAAATGATTAATTTCAAAGATAATGGCGTTCCTATGAAAATGTCTAAACGCTCGGGAACTTTTATTACTTTAAGAGATGTGATTGATGAAGTTGGTAAAGATGTTACAAGATTTTTGATTTTGACTCGTAAAAACGATGCTCACCTTGATTTCGACTTTGCAAAGGTAAAAGAAACATCAAAGGACAATGTCGTGTTTTATGTTCAATATGCTCATGCAAGAGCTTGTTCGGTTAATCGTAACGCTCTTGAAATGTTCAAAGACAAAATCGACATAACAAAAGCAAATTTAAGCTTGCTTAACGACCCTGATGAAATTGCTTTGATGAAACTTTTATCAACATGGCCAAGATTAATTGAAGGTGCTGCTCTTGCGACTGAACCTCATCGTATTGCTTATTTCTTAAACGATATTGCCTCTGCTTTCCACTCTTTATGGAACAAGGGAAGAGATGATGCAAGCCTTAAATTCTTAATCGAAAACAACATCGAACTTTCTGCTGCAAGACTTGCTTTGGTTAATGCGGTTGCAATTGTAATTGCATCTGGTCTTGAAGTATTCGGAGTGAAACCTATGGAGGAAATGTAATGGTTGATAACAAAAACGACCAAGATTTTTATAAGGAATTCAAAGACAGAATGAATATCGACCCGTTAAGGGAAGTTATGGATGATAAAAAATCAAACAACCATACCTTTACCATAATTTTTGCGGTATTGACTGGGATTTTTGTATCGTCTCTTATCGGTTGGTATGTAATTGGAAATCTGATGGTTTCTAAAACAGGAAATCTTGATGATATTAATGAACTTCCCGTGGTTCAACGCTCGGTTACTCCTATAAAAATCAAACCTGAAAACGAAGGCGGAATGAAAATCGATAACCAAGAAAAACAAGTTTATGACCTTATCGGACAAAACAATGCTCCTGATATCAGTCGTGAAAAAATCGTGGTTAATCGTGATATGGTGGTGGCTCCAAGCGAAGACGAATATCTTATTAATGACAACGAGTATAAAGAAGAAGTCGAAGCTAGTGAAGATAAAATTGCAAACTTAATTAAAGAAGTTGATAACACCAATCCTGAACCAAAACGACCAATTCTTAATAGCAAAAATGAAGAGACTCCTGCTCCTGTTAATATTTTACCAACGGAAATCAAACCTCTTGAAAAAGTTGCGGAAGTTAAAGAGGAAGTTAAGATAGCGGAAACAAAGCCTGTTGAAACTCCTAAAATTGAACCAAAAAAAGAAGAAGTTAAAGTAGAAGCAAAACAAGAAGTGAAAATTGAGCCAGCACCAGTTGAAAAACCAAAAGCTGAGACCAAGCCTTCTGAAATTTTTAAGGTGCAAGTACTTTCAACAAAAGACGAAGCACAAGTTAAGAAATCTTATGCTAATTTATCTAAAAAAATCAAAGAAATTAAGGGCTTGCCTTATGAAATTGAAAAGGCTGATTTGGGTAAAAAAGGTATTTATTACCGTCTTAAAATCGGTGAATTTAAATCTAAAGAGGAAGCAGCAAAGTTATGCCAAACATTAAAGGCTAAAAAACAAGATTGCATAGTTTCAAAAAAATAATAAAAAAGCGGGAAAATTAAAATCCCGCTTTTCTTTTTTTATATATCAGATTTTTTTTTAATAAATTCTGTCAGTTCTTTTTTTAATTCTATCGCCTTTATCAAAGCTTTAAAAATATTCTTCTTGATTACATAAGTAATCACCCCTGCAAGGGACATAACCAAATATATCTTTATACCTGATATTATAAGGCTTGCATTTTTTACCAAATTCAATCGAATTCACGACTTATAAACCTCATGCTGCTGGTCTTATATAATAAAAAGCATAAAGAACATCGATAATCTTATCTTTTCCATATACTCTTTGAAGCTGTTCGATAAGATATTTTTTCATATCGGCTAAATCCATATTTTCTTTGTAATACTTATCCAAATAATCATAAATCATTGCGTTCATTCGCGCTCTTATTTGCGACCTTGCAAGGTTAAGTTCTGTCTTTGCCTCAACCGTCATTATTATTTTAAAGCTAAGCTCCATAGAGGCAACAGGCGTACCATCTTTGACCACAGAAACAATAAAGCCATCCATATCCAAAATATCGGTTGCGATTTCTTTTTTGACTGGCTCTTCTTTTTTTTCTGATTTTTGAGTTAGCATTACAATAAGTTTGTCAAGCAATCCCTTTTCCTTTGCGACAAGAATGCCTGTCGCAACGAAAACAAGGATAATTGACATTATAAGGATTTTTTTCATTTAATCCCTTTTGCGATTTTATCAAGCAAAGCGTTAATCATTCTTGGTTCTTGACCGTTTTCATAAAAACTTATTGCAATTTTCATGTATTCGTCAATTATCACTGGCTTATCAACATCACTTACCATCATCTCAGTAACCGCAGCCCTTAAAATTGAAAAAACCAATTTTTCGGTTCTTTCCACAGACCATTTGTCATTGAAATTTTCTTTGATAACATTATCAACAATTTCTTTTCTTTCTTCCCATGCATTAAAGATTGAAACGAACAAAGAGCTGTCTGTTTTTCCCATTGGAATAAAAGTTTCAATTTCGTTATTTTCGCCTTTTTCTTCTAAAAGCTCTCCTCCGATTCTTCCTGACAAAAAGTCATCTACGACTTCTGAAAAAGAAGCTCCCTCGTTAAAGTAAGTAGAATAAATAGCTTGGACAACGCTTAATCTTGCATTGGTTCGATTTTTATAACCTGACATAATTTTTCCTTAAAAGTTTTTGTAAATTGGGAAATTCTCACACATATTAAGAACTTCTTCTTTTACTTCTTGTTCAATTTTTTGGTTATTTTCGCCATTTAAAGACAATCCGTCAATAACTTTTGCAATCATTTCACCAATTTTTTTGAATTCTTCCGCTCCAAACCCACGAGTAGTAGCAGCAGGAGAACCAAACCTTAATCCCGAAGTTACCTTTGGCGAAGTTGGATCAAAAGGAATACCATTTTTATTTGCTGTGATATGAGCCTTTTCAAGAGAGATACAAGCATCTCTTCCCGTAACATTTTTCGACCTTAAATCCACCAACATCAAATGAGTATCAGTTCCACCCGTAATTATGTTAACTCCATTATTTTCCAAGGTTTCAGCCAATACTTTGGCATTATTTACGACATTTTTAATATATTCTTTATAAGATGGTTGCAAAGCTTCCTTAAAAGCAACAGCCTTAGCAGAAATAATATGCATCAAAGGACCGCCTTGAGTTCCTGGAAATACTGCGGAATTAATTTTTTTTGCCAATTCTTCGTTATTGGTTAAAATCATACCACCCCTTGGACCTCTTAAAGTCTTGTGAGTAGTTGTTGTTACAACATCAGCATAATCACAAGGATTATCATGGAGACCACCTGCGACAATGCCTGCGAAATGAGCCATATCCACCATTAACAAAGCACCACAGTTATCGCAAATTTCACGGAATTTTTTGAAATCAATCGCACGAGGATAAGCAGAACCGCCAGCAATGATAAGTTTTGGTTTATTAATTTCTGCCATTTTTGCCAATTCTTCGTAATCAATCAAGAAATTGTCAGGTCTTACCCCATATTGAACCGCATTAAACCATTTTCCGGAAACAGTTGGCTTTGCACCATGAGTTAAATGCCCACCAGCATCTAAGCTCATTCCAAAAAAGGTATCGCCAGGCTTTAAACAAGCATACATCACGGCCGTATTTGCCTGAGCCCCGCTGTGAGGTTGGACATTAACGAATTTTACATTAAAAAGTTTTTTTGCTCGTTCGATTGCAAGGTTTTCAGCGATATCAACACATTCACAACCACCATAATATCTTGCCCCAGAATATCCTTCGGCATATTTATTTGTTAAAACAGAACCGCATGCCTCTAACACCGCTTCTGAAACAATATTTTCTGATGCAATTAACTCGATTTGAGTTTGTTGTCTTCTAAGTTCGCTTGACAAAGCTTCGTAAATTTCAATGTCAAAGGCCTTTACGCTTTCATAATTCATGTTTTAACATTCCCCTAATTTTTTAACTCTTCTTACATATGATTCTTTTGGTATGAAATCAGTTTTTAAGAAAATTTCCATACATTCGATTGCAAGTTCATCTCCCAAAACTCTTCCACCTAATGCCATAACATTAGCATCGTTATGCTCGCGACAAAGTCTTGCCGTAAAACCATCGTGCACCAAAGCACATCTTACATGAGGATAACGATTTGCTTTAATCGAAATACCAATTCCTGTACCACAAACTAAAATGCCTCTGGTTTTTTCGTCTTCTTCTTTGATAGCCAAAGCCATTTTATCGGAAATATCCGGATAATCCACCGCGGCAACACTTTCGCAACCGATATCAACGATTTCGTGACCAATTTCTTTAAGTTTGTTTTTCAAAACTTCTTTAAGATTAAAGCCACCGTGATCAGAACCAATTAAAATTTTCATATTTTGCGTCTCCTTTAAAGAGATTTAACCCAATCAATTACCTTAGATTTATTCATAGCTCCAACCTTTGTTTCAACAGCTTCGCCATTTTTAACCAAAACAAAAGTAGGAATACTTTGGACTCCGTATTTTCCAGCAATCTCAGGAGCATCATCAATGTTTACTTTAACAATTTTCACCTTACATTCTGGCATTTTTGATACTTCTTCTAAGATAGGTAACATTTGACGGCATGGTCCGCACCATTCTGCAAAAAAATCAACAATCACAGGAGTTTCAGATTTTAATACTTCTGCTTCAAATTCTTTACCACTAACCATTTTCATATGTTTTCTCCTCATAATCTAATTTCAAAAATATTATATTTGTATGTTATAAAATAAACCGCTTATAAGCAACGAATTATTTAAAATTTATATAGTGGTATTTTAATGCGATTATAAGAGGTAAGGCAAAATTTATTTTAAAAAAGCAATAAACTTACCGCCATGACGAACATTCCTCCACTTACTCCGAATATAGCAATATGAGGGTTTCCGTATTCTCTGGCTGCTGGTAAAAGCTCGTCAAAAGCAATATAAACCATAATTCCTGCAACCCCTGCGAAAACTATACCAAAAGTTAAAGGCGAAAATATCGGAAGCAAAATAAAATATCCCAAAATCGCCCCCACAGGTTCGGCAAAACCCGATAAAAAAGTATACCATAAGGCTTTTTTCTTATCCCCCGTCGCATTATATATCGGAAGAGAGACCGCAATGCCTTCTGGAATATTATGTATCGCAATTGCAACCGCAATTGATGCCCCAAGTTTTAAATCCGTTAACCCCGCCATAAAGGTTGCCAACCCTTCGGGAAAGTTGTGTATCGCAATTGCAAGAGCCGTAAAAAGACCCATACGGTGAAGTTTTTTGGCATAAGCATTATCGTTTTTATCGTCTTTATCAGTTTCAAGTTCATCTTGGTTAATTGTTTCAGGCAAAAACCAATCCACCAAAAAAGCAATCAAAATCCCCGCAAAAAAAGCCACCAAAGTTATCCACTTTGCCTCTTTCAACCCGACCACATCGGTCATGGCCATCGTCGATTTATCCAAAATTTCAACAAAGGAAACATAAATCATAACACCCGCGGAAAACCCAAGCCCAAGAGAGAGTTTTGTAAAATCCTTTTGTTTAATGAAAAAAGCAATAAACCCACCAAATCCCGTTGCAAGTCCAGCCAGCAAGGTTAATAAAAAAGCATATAAAACTTGATTTCCCATGAAATTACACCTTAAAAAACGAATTTCTTATTTAAGAATAATTTATCACTTTAACAATAAAAAAGCACCAAGTTTTATGTTTGGTGCTTTTGTTTATTATTTTGTTATTTTAAAAAACCCTAATTTTCCAATTCTTATTCTTTTTTCGGTATTTATTAATATGATTTTTTTCTCATCACTTATTTTTTCTTCATCAACTGATACCGCCTTTTGTGAAATAAGTCGTCTTAGCTCGGAATTAGATTTTAATGGTTCGCAAAGTTTTAACATTTCAAATAGTTCCATTTCCTCTTTTCCAATTTTGATTAATTTTGCATCTTCTGGGAAAACGCTTTTTGAAAAAGTATTAATAAAATGTTCCTTTGCCTTTAACGCCTCCTCTTTGCCAAAGAAAATTTCGACAATCTTTTCGCCTGCAAATATTTTTGCATCTCTTGGGTGGTTTTTGACATCTAAACCTTCGATTTCATCTAATAAAACAGTGGTATTCCATTTTAAAACCATTTCAATCATTTCATCAGGCAAAGCCATAATTTCACCAAACATAGTTTTTGCATCAGAGTTTAAAAAGACTCCTGTTCCTTTTGACTTTGACATAATCGGTTCGCCAGTTACAGGGTGGTTCATAAGTTTTACAATAACGCAAAACTTTTCTTTGTTAAGTTCGGTTTTAACTAATTGTCTTCCCAGTAAAGCGTTAAAAGTTTGGTCAGTTCCGCAAAGTTCAACATCAGCATTTAATGCCACCGAATCAAAACCTTGGAATAATGGGTATAAAAATTCGTGGAGATGGACAGGCTTGTTTTCCCCCATTCTTCTTTTGAACATAT
>JAKJEU010000081.1 GCA_022705265.1 Pseudomonadota bacterium
TGTTGCAACAATTTGAGATTCAGCTCCATTTATACCATAATCAGAAGGACGAACAGACCAAACCATGTTTCCACCAAAAGCTCGGTTATTATCAGTAGCATAACCACCGTCAGCACCGATTAAGCCAGCGATTCTGTTTCCTCGCTTTTCATTGTATTTTTCATTATCAACAATCAAAGCATTAACTTTTAAATTACCACCTACATTTTCAACTCTGAAACCAACATCAATATTATCATCTTCTGAAAATCCTGGTGGAAGATATTTTTTTAATTTTGCATCGTTAAGTTTAATCTTAGAACCATTTGAAATTGCATCATAATTTGCATCGATATAATTATTTACAGCCTCTCTTACTATTTTCATTTGAGAAGCCTTTGCAATATCTTCTAATTCTTGAGATTTATCAACTTTCTTCTTATATATCATAGGAGATGTAACAGCAACAATACCAAGTATTGCCAATGCTTCTATAAGCAAGCCACCTTTTTGTATTTTGTTTAAGCGTTTTATCATATCAAAACCTCCATATATATATAAAAGCAATAAAACATGCCTTTAATTAAAGGTATCTCTTTTATGAAAAATTGACAATATCATAAAGGTAATAATAGGTATACTTTGGTATATATGACTTTTGGTATAAATTAATCTATTCCAGCATTTTTTTCGAAAACAAAATGAGCATCAACACCGTTAAATACAACTCCATCAAAGCCTAAATCCATTATGCCTTTGAAATATTTACCAAGTATTCTTTTGAAATCAGGGTTAAAATATTCCACAACATATTTAGACGGATATTTTTTATCCATAAACACAATCCATTTTGGATTTTTTAAGGTAAATTCTTTTTTAAAATAAAAATCCTCTTCCCCCATTCTTGCTACATCCATCATGGCAAAAACCAACCTTTTTGCTCCGATTTTTTTATATTTTAACGAAGCCACATCTTCTTTTATTAACGGCTGTTTTTTATTAAAAAAAGCACTTACAACCAGCAAATCGTAATTAGTATCTTGAAGCTTCATTAAAAATTCGGATTTATTATCAAAATCTTTTGGATTATCAAGAACAAGCATATTTTTTGCATCTCTTAACCCTTTAACATTATCAGAATTAACAAACAAAGGCTCAGAATTTGGAATTTTTGAAAATTCGCCATTTTCATCATGGGAAAAATTGTTTAAAAATTTATCGTTTTTTATTTCATTAATAAATTTATCGTTATTTTCACAATAACGAATTTTCATTCTTACTATGCCCTTATTTTCAATTTCTTTTATCGCCTCATTGCTTAAAACATTATTATCGCAATTATGAATATCTTCGATTATTCCATCAATACTCGACGAATACGATGAAAGAGGAGTTCCAATAGGAAGAGTATTCATATCTTCTGGATTGAACATTTTTTCGATAAAAACATCATCTTTGCCAAAAACACCACGGGAAGCAGCAATTTTATATTCTTCTAAATGTTCTTCCCAAGCACCAATATTTAACAAAGCCCCACCTTGCCTTGTTACGATTATGAAATCTTTATTTATTTCCTTTGCATAATCGCTTAAAAGTATAATATTGTCTCGCATTTCTTTGCGATAATTTGGCATTTTAAAAGCATCGTCAACAACTTTTTCATCTAAAAAACTGTCTGATATGACAATATCACCGATTTTTTCATCTTCGGCATGAACAACATTAGTTAAAATTGAAAATATAAGTAAACTTTTAAAAAGTAACCCCATTGCAACCCCAATGATTAGCAGGAACAGAAGTAAAGTTAAGATATATCTTACTTTCAGGAATTCTCATTTCTTGGCTTATATAAAGGCTTAGTTGCTTAGTTAATTCAGGAATAGAAGCCTCGTTTACATTAATTCCCTTGTAATCAACAAAAACACAAGGGCCAACATCCCCGCCCAAAGCCATAATTTTTTTAAGTTCTAATACTGACATAACCGATTTTTCAGGTTTTCCAGTTATTGCCGAAACAACCTTTGAAATTTTCAAACAAAATTCTTTATCCTTTTTCATATCTTGGTTAGTTTCAATTTTAATGTATGGCATTTTTAAACCCCTTTATTTAAAATTCGTTGCTGTCTTCTGAATTCGTATTCAGCTTTTTTTCGTTCTCGATAAAGATTAGCATTGAATCTTGAATTTATCAACGACGCATTTATGTTTGACGCCATTTTTTCTCTTATTTTCGGAGTTTTAAGAACTACCTCTTTTTCCTTTTTTATAACCACTTTGGAAGAAGCAAGCTTTATATTATCATTTACCAAAGAATTTCCCGCCAAAATATATTTACTTATTCTTTTGAACGCTGACTTTAACTTTGCTTGATAAATTTCTGCTTTTTCTTTGGTTCTTGAATGATAATGGGTTGAGGCAAATCCCCAAAAACCTGTTTCATCATAAAGTTTTTTCACAAATTTAGAAGCATAAGCAACATTTTTATCAGGGTCAAAAGCCTCTTCTAAACCATCAAAATTATCACCATGAAAATGAAGATTTACTTGCATACAGCCAACATCAATATTTTCAAGCCCTTGTTTTTGAAGCTCTTTTACCTTATCAATTGCTTCTTTTTTTGTATCAAAATACATTCCCTTACCATTTGCCATAACCGTCCAAGGCCAAGGATAACTTTTCAAAGGGTGATTTTCGTCATATTTGCCACTTTCCACCAAGGAAATTGTGGATAAGATATATGGTCTTATCCCTTCTTTTTTCTCATATTCCATCGTTTTTGCAAAACAAACCTCTTTATCAGAATATCCGTATGCAAACGAAGAATTTATTATTAAAATGGCTATTAAAAGTATCTTTTTCATGAAAAAACACCATGCAAAATATATGCCACAATAAAAAAATATAAAAATATTAAATTAATGCTTGCAAAATTATCAAAAATTTTATAAGTATATTCATATCAATTAAGTGGGCGTATAGCTCAGCGGTAGAGCACTACGTTGACATCGTAGTGGCCACAAGTTCGATCCTTGTTACGCCCACCATTTTATTAAACCGTACTTAGCCCTTAAACTAAGACGGTGTTTTTTTATTTTCTTAAATAAAGTAGGTCAAATCATGGAAATTGAAAAAAAAGATGTTAATTTTTGCGTTAACCAAGAAAAATGTATCAAATGCGGAATGTGTGCTAATGATTGTCCTTTGAACTTAATCAAAATGGACGAATTACCAAAGCTTAGAAACCCTGATTTTTGTATTGAATGCCATCATTGTTATGCGGTTTGCCCTGTTGGTGCGATTTCAATTTCAAACCTTGACCCTGAGGAAAACAAGATACCTGAAATTAATGTCAATTCTGATGATTTTCTTAACCTTATAAAAAGCCGTCGTTCGGTAAGAAAATATAAAAGCTCTCCTCTTACCAAGGATACTCTTGATAAATTAAGTGAAGCCTTGACTTATGCTCCGACTGCTAAAAATAAAAGAGAGCTTAAATTCACTATATTAAACAGCAAGGAAAAATTCGAAAAAATTATTGCCACAACTTATGAAAAAATCGAAGCTGGTCCTAAAAAAGCTCATGGATTTAATTTACACGCTATGCTTATCGCTTACAGAAGGATTGGCTTTGACAGACTTTTCTTAAAAGCTCCTCATATGATTGTGGTTTCCGCTCCAAAAGATTCTGTATACGGCGAAAAAGACGCGATGATTGCTTTGTCATATTTTGAATTGCTTGCAAACACAATGGGAATTGGCACTTTGTGGAATGGTATTGTTGCCATGCTTTATCGTCTTGTTATGCCTGAGATAAAAGCCGACCTTGAAATCCCAGAAGATCACGAAATCCAATATGTCATGTTGTTTGGAAGGCCTGCTGTGAAATATAAAAGAGGCGTTAACAGACCAAACGAAAACTTGAATTTTCTTTCTTAAAGCATTATGATTTACTTCTTTAAAAAATTTAAGAGGTAAATAAATGAAACAAAAAAAGATAAAACAACGAAATCCGTTTGCTTATATGCTTACAAACGATTTATTCCATCAACGAGTGGTAAAATCAAAAAAGAAATATAAAAGAAACGAAAAACAAAAAATTATAAAAAAGGCATTGAACGAAATAAATCAATGTCTTTTTTTTATTGTTTTTGACTATCACCCCATAATCAATTTATAATTCCATTATATGAAAAAATATTGTAAGGAGTTTAAAATAATGTCTCATTTTTATCTTATCCATGCTGCTGATGAAAACGATATTATGAAAGACACAATAACTCCTTTGTTAAAATCAAAAGAAGTCAAATACAATGTCATCAACATCGACCAAGAAAGCAAAATAAAAGCTTTTGAAGAAGGCACGGAAGTTATAATTTTTTTAAGTGATAAAGACATTAAAAAAATTCTTCCTATGCTGTTTAACCGCAATATTACAGTTGGATTTTTGCCTCACCCAGAAATGTTTCAAACAAAATTAAGTTTTGGAATTTCTCCAAAATTTGATGAGGCCATTGATAATATAATTAATTGTGAAAAACCTTTGACGGCGGATTTTCTTTTTTGTAACAATGAACCCGTTTTAAACATGGTAAAAATTGGTAAATGCTTTTCAATGTTTTCTAAAAAAAGCATAAAATTAAGCATAATTAATCGAATAATTTTCTTTTTCAGCGAAGTTAGAAAAATGATTTCCATGAGACATCATATTTTTAAAATCGAAACTTTAAAAGGTAAAGAAATCGAAACCTCAGGGCTTGGAGTTGCGATATTCCAACATGGTTGCAGTCAGGTTTTTTCAAGAGTAACAATCGACGACACCACCATAAACGACGGTATGATGTATGCATTGGTATTATCTCCTCGTTCGATTTTTGCGGTTTTAAAATATTTTTTCTCTAACCTTTTTTTGAAAAACAATAACAACAAAAAACTCCCTGATTTCATTGGCCATGTAAAATCCGAAAGTCTTATGATAACTTTGAACAAAACCACAGAATATAAAATTGATGGTATATTAGAAAAAAATGATAAATTTGAACTTAGACTTGAAAAAAAAGTAATAAAAATAATTCCAGGCGTGTTTTTTGTAAAAGACGGCAATGAAAGCACAAAAGAGATATTTAAAACCGAGACCTTGCCTCAAAAAGAAGCGATTATGGAACTTACCCAAAAACCTCTTCCCTTTTTTGACCATTTAGGTACAGACGAATTCAAAGAATTATTCCAAGTTTTAAGAGAAAATTCAAAACCAACCAGCACCTTTTTAACCTTGATGGTTTTATCCACCATGCTTGCCACCATCGGGCTTTTTGCAAATTCAATCCCAGTTGTTATCGGTGCTATGATACTTGCACCTTTAATGTCTCCGATTATACCTTTGTCCATGGGAGTTTTAAGGCAAGATTTTAAAATGATGAAAGACAGCCTTAAAACAATTTTTCAAGGCGTTTGTTATGGGCTTTTAATCGCTGTGATTTTAAGTTTTATAATTCCAATAAAAACCTTTAATTCGGAAATTTTGGCAAGAACAAATCCGACTATTCTTGACCTTGGGGTTGCGATTATTTCTGGGATTGCTGGTGCTTATGCCTATTCAAAATCAGAGGTTGCAAAATCCTTAGCCGGAGTTGCAATCGCCGTCGCCCTCGTTCCTCCTTTGGCGGTTACTGGAATTGGTATTTCATGGGGTAATTTTGAAATATTTTATGGCTCTTCGTTATTGCTTATCACGAACTTGACGGGAATTACTTTGGCTTCGGCTATTACTTTTATGTTTTTAGGGTACAGCTCCTTTACCTTAGCAAGAAAGGGATTATTTTTATCCTTGCTTATCGTTATTGCCATTAGCCTGCCTTTAAGTTTTTCTTTTAACCGTATCTCCCAAGACATAAAAATCGCAGAAAGGCTCAGCAATCTTTCATATAAAAATATCAGAATAAAAGATGTAAATATCATAAAACACAAACCTCTTTATATTTCTGCAACTCTTATTACAAAAGAAAATATTGATACAAAAACATTTGGAAAATTATGTCAAACAACCCGTAACTTTCCAAGCGGTGATAAGTTATGAACGATGATATTAAAATTTTTTGCCATCGCGGACTTTATGGCGTAACTGATATCGGACCTCAAAGCGATTTTGATGCAAAGGGGAATGATGTTTTTGATTATCCTCCTGAAAATTCTTATGTCTCGATTAAAGATGCTTTTACAAACGGTTTTAATGTCGAAGTCGATGTAACCATGACAAAAGACAATCATATAATCGTAACCCATACCAACGATTTAACGCTCCATTCAAAAGACGCTAAAATCGCCGATTTTGTTTCAAATAAAACCTTTGATGAAATAAAAAACTTAAAAACAGGAATGCATAACAACAAGTCAGAATTTTTAACCTATGAAAAGCTTATCGAACTTTTATCAAATTATGAAAAGGCTTTAATCAACATTGAAATAAAGGGAACAATTGGAAAAAATTTAATAAGCGAACCCACCAACCCTTCTTTAATCGAGGTTTTGGCGTTAAAAACTCCGAAAAATTTAATTAATCGCATAATTTGGTCTTCTTTTGCACAATCCAACATAATAAATATCAAACACAAAATTAAAAATGCAAATATTGCTCAGTTATTTGATGTTAAAAAAGATACGGAAAATTTA
This sequence comes from Pseudomonadota bacterium, assembly GCA_022705265.1. GTDB lineage: Bacteria > Pseudomonadota > Alphaproteobacteria > JAKJEU01 > JAKJEU01 > JAKJEU01. The sequence goes on from JAKJEU010000081.1 coordinate 6,646, forward strand.
ATTTATCCAGACAGAAACGATAAATATCTTCAATTAAATCTTGAAACCATTAATAAGCTTGATAAACAAATAAAATCTATCCACCCTCATATA
>JAKJEU010000082.1 GCA_022705265.1 Pseudomonadota bacterium
CATGGTATTTAAGGTTTCTTACAATATAGTTTTTGAAACTTTTTAATATTTTAAGAATTGTTTTAAGCCTTTCTTATTTTTATTAATCTGGCAAAAGAGAATATCCTTGACCACGAATGGTTTGAAGATATTTCGGAGTTTTAGGATCGTTTTCGATTTTTTTTCTTAGCCTTGTGATTTGGACATCAATGGTTCTTAGATTGTTGTCGTTTCCTGTTTTTGTTCCCAAATCTTCTCTTGAAAAAACCTTACCAGGAGCAGAAGCAACAATGTTTAACAACATACTTTCGGTCGGAGACAAATGGATTCTTTCCCCATTTTTATAAAGTTCGCCTCTTTTGAGGTCATAAGAACATTCACCCATTTTGATTTCAGATATAACGACTTTTTCTTTTTCCTTTGGGATTCGTTTAAGAATATTGTTAATTCTAAGCAATAATTCCTTTGGTTCAAAAGGTTTCACAAGATAATCATCAGCGCCACTTTCAAGCCCATTGATCCGGTCGTTAATTTCCCCCATAGCAGTCAACATCAAAACCGCAGTATTGTCACTTTTTCTTAAATTTTTGGTAAAATCAAGCCCGCTTATTCCAGGCATCATAACATCAACAATCATAAGGTCAAATTTGAAATAAGACGCAAGGTTCGAGGCAATCGAAGCATTGCCCGCGGTTGAAATTTTAAAACCATTATCTTTAAGATATTTTGATAATAAAACTCTAAGTCTTGTATCATCGTCAACGACTAATATATGAGCGTTCATATTTGCCAAACCCTATCTTTTCAAAGTTTTAATCGATATTTTAATATACATAATTTTTTTTGTTTTATAAAGCTTAAAAATTTAAGAATTATTTTCATCACGCAAATTTTTAAAAAAACTTTTTATAAGTTCTTTGGATTTTTCCTCACTAAAACCGCCAAGAATTTCCTCAGGCTTATGTTCTTTGATTAATTTTTGGTTTTGATAAGCTCCAAAGAACACTTTTTTAATATGAGCATGAGAAATTGCCCCCATGCACATAGAGCAAGGTTCAAGAGTCGCATAGATTCCACAATTTTCTAAATTTTTATCATTAAGGACTTCGAAAGCTTGGTTTAAAGCAAGAATTTCGGCATGGTGTAAGGGGTTTTTGTTAAGTTCGACTTTGTTGCCTGAAAAGCTTATAATTTCAAGGGTTTCAAGGTCAAAAACAACGGCTCCGATTGGGATATCGTTGCGTTTTAAACATTCAAAAGCACATTCAAAAGCCTTGTCTATAATTTTTCTTAACATATCAGCCTTTTTAAGTTAGAATTGGTGTTAGAGATATTATCATAAAATTAATTAAAAAAGAAAGTTGTTGGTGAATTTTTTATATGTTTGAACTTGTTGCTCCTTTAAACGAAGTCAATGTTGGCGGACATCTTGTGGAACAATCAATTGTTGCATACATTAATGATGCATCAAGGGCAACAGGCATTGATTTTGATTATTTGCTTGCCAAAGCTTACCAAGAAAGTGCGTTTTCTTCTCATGCATCCTCGGATACTACTTCTGCTTCGGGAATGTATCAATTTACGGCGGAAACTTGGTTGTTTCAAATTATGACTCATGGCAAAAAATATGGTTATGGTAATTTGGCCGAAAAAATTACAAGAGGAAAAAGAGGTTGTTGTTATGTTAAGGACAGAGTTTTAAGAAAAGCTATACTTGATTTAAGATGGGATGCCAAACTTGCCTCTCTTATGGCGGCGGAATATGCCAAGGATAATAAAAGTTATCTTGAAAAGGTTACAAAACGAAAAATAACCTCCTCGGATTTATATGTGGCTCATTTTTTGGGGCCTCATGGTGCTTCTGTTTTGATTAATGCTGAAAGTAAGGGTTTTTTTAATGTTTTACCTGCTGCTGATTTGTTCCCTGACGCGGCAAAGGCTAATCGTAGCGTTTTTTATAAGAAAAATGGAACTCCTTATACTGTGTCAGAGGTTAGGGAAAATCTTGAAAATCTTTTCTTAAAAGGAGTTAAAAGGTTTTCTGAATTGCCAGAAGAAATTCTTGCAACTCTTCCTAATACTTTTTTGAAACGGTATACTGATTTATCTCTTGTTGCTCCTGTGGAAGAGGAAATTTCAAGAACCAGTTATAAGGTTTATGCTCTTGATGAGATTCAAGGCTCATCAAATTATGCGTATTACGATTTTGGCGAATTTAATGATTATTCATATGGATATAATCTTGACGGCAAGTTTGATTATGATTATGCTTCACTTGATGACGGCATAACAAGAACTTCGTATAAAGTACCTTAAAAAATGGAAAGAATTGCAAAAATAATCGCAAAAAGTGGATATTGTTCAAGAAGAGATGCTGAAAAGCTTATTTTGGACGGCTTTGTTGTGGTAAATGGGGAGAAAATATTATCTCCCGCCTTAAATGTTGGTGAAGATGACGAAATTTTGATTAAGGGTAAAAAGATATCCTTGCAAGGTTTTAAGGAACGAGTTTTTATTTATTATAAACCTGTTGGTCTTGTTACAACTCATAAAGACAATTTTGAAAGGCCTACGGTTTTTGAAAATTTGCCTAAAAACTTACCAAGACTTATTTCTGTTGGAAGGCTTGACTTGAATTCCGAAGGTTTATTGATTTTAACCACAAGCGGTGAATTTGCAAGAAAGATGGAACTTCCTTCAACTGGACTTAAACGGGTTTATCGGGCGAGGGTTTTAGGAACAATTGACGAGGAAAAATTTAACCAAATAAAAAACGGTGTCGAAATTGATGGCGTAAAATATGGTAAGGTTTTAGTCGAAGTTGAACGGTCGGGAAAATCAGCAAATAATTGGGTAAGGGTAACGATATGCGAGGGCAAAAATCGCGAGGTTCGAAAAATCCTCTCCTCGATTGGTTTAAAAGTTAATCGATTAATCAGAATGTCTTATGGTCCATATAATCTTGGCAATCTTAAACCAAACGAAATAAAAGAAGTCGAAGTCGTTAGTTTATAAAAGTTTTTGATATATTTCATTGTAATTTGTTGTGATTATTCCAAAGTTATTGATTTTGAATATTGCAATATGTCCAATATTACCGACCTTTATATCACCAATGTTTTTATCAAAATTATCAAGGGCAATTTCAATTATTTTTAAATTATGCTCCATTGATAAACGCCATGCTTGTTTTATTTTTTCTGGGATTGCTTGGTTAAAATCATTGCTTTCATAATTTATTATTATTGCTTTTATATTTTGATTTAAAGGGGCAAATAAATTTTTTTCATTAATTTCGAAAATTTCACATTTGTTAATATTTAAGGATTTAAGCAATTTATCAAAAGCATAATTATAATCATCAAATCCGATTATATGTTTTGGATTTAAAGATTTTTTAATTTCTTGAATTATTTTATTAAGCTCTTTTTCCATTATTTTATAATTCCTTTTTTCCTTAAAATCTTGTCAAAATGCTTCCAAATTTTGTACCTGATTTTATTTTTAAATGATAAGTTGCTTTTTTGTGTTTTTATCTTTGTTGTTTGATTCTTAAAGTTATCATTTTCATTTTTTAATAAATCTAATAAATATTGAGCTATTGTTTTATCAGAATGAATATCGGTTATTAAAGGTATTTTTTTCTTACGGATTTCTTTTAATTTATCGTTATCTTTTAATAAAGTGTTTATTTTTATATCCATTTCTTTGATATTATTAACGATATACATTCCTTCTAATATATTTTTTCCATATTCGCTTAGTGTTACTTCGCAAGGGGTATATATTATAGGTTTTTTAGTCAACATAAATTCAATTATTGTAGAACAATAATCTCCGATAAATATGTCAGCATTAAAAATATCTTCAAGAAAGTTATCATCTTCAACTATTTGAATATTTTTTATTTTTTTAATTTCGTTAAATAAAATATCAGCTTCTTTTTTTGTATATATTTTTCTTTTTACTAGCTCATCTTTTATAAGGGGATGTTTTATAAACAAAATTAAAATATCTTTGTTGTTGATTGCAAAGTTTTTAAAATAATCTATATATCGTAAAAAATTTGACTCTCCAAGAGTTCCGAACCATCTAGGCTTCCATGCAATAACTTTGTTGTATAATGTATTTTTTTGTTTAAATTTAAAGTCTTTATTGTTTTTATAATTTAAAAATTTATCGCATTTCATATAACCAATAGGAATAAATTTATTATCACAATATTTATTTAAGTATTTTGCAAGTGTTGATTCGGAAAAAATTTTTGTGAAGTGTGTGTGCTCATAAAAAATATTGTCATAAGGAGGAAAATCATAGTTAATAATAGTTGATCCATATGATATATGGTAAACTTTTGTAAAATTTGATAAATATTTTGATGAAAACAATTTTGAAATTCTTTGACCATCGTATGGTGTTTGGAGAAATACTGCATCTGGATTTAGCTTTTTTAAATCAAGATAAGAATTATTTTCTTTATCGTATCCTTGTATGTATTCATACCCCTTGTTTTTCATCATTAAGTTTATTTCATCAATTGAATTACTTACTTCTTCATGACAAAATGGTATTGTAATAAATGTAAAATTGATGTTTTTATCTTTTTTAGCTTCGTAATACAAAGTATCATAGGTGTTAGTAAACATGGTATGAACAACGGCAAAGATGTTTAGTCGTTTTGGAATAATATTATTATTGTGTGTTTCAAGAAATATATTTGCCATTATTTTAAAACCTTATTTTTGTATTTTTCACGGATTTTTTCATAGTCTTGTTTGGTGTATTCATAAAGGATGTCAAGTCCTGTTTCCCTAGTTTTTGTTGCACCAAATCTTTCGTGAAAAGCTTTTACTCTTAAATTTTCTTTTCTTACATCAAAATGCACATGGTCAAAACCAAGGTTATAAAAGGCATATTCATAGATAAGTATCGCTGATTCTAATGCCGTGATTAAGGGTGCATTTTCTTTTATAATCCAGCTTCCCCAACAAAAGCTATTGCCGATTACATCATAAATACGAACAGTTCCAAGAGGCTCTAATGAGGCTTTATTTTCAATAATAAAATACCATTCGTTATTTAGGTTTTTATATCGTTTTATGTATTCGATTTGTTTTTCTAAATCCTTTGAGGTTTGATTTAAAAATTTATTTTTTTTACTGTTTAACCTTAAATTTAAAGTAAATTCAGCGTCTTTTATCTCAATATCTCTAAGGTTTATTGTCTTGCCAGCGATAAATTTATTCATTGAAAGCCTGTGTTATTGTTTGTATTCAATGAAGATACATATAACTAATATTTAGATACATAGGCTATAACCAATAAAATTAATATTTTATATTTGTTATAGGCAATATTAGTTGAAAAGTTTTTATATTAATATTGTATATAGCCAATAAATTTAAGGTGTATGTTCAATGTTAAGTGAAGATGAATTTTTTAAATTGATAAGCTTTTCAATTAAGAAAATAAGAATGGATAAAAAGCTTACCTGTGAAAAATTGGCAGAAATGGTGGAGGCTGATTATTCTTCGATTAATCAAATTGAAAACAATAAACAAAAACCAAAATCATATACACTTTACAAAATATTAAATGTTTTGGGTGTTGATATGTTGTCAGAGATTGTAGGAAAAACTAATAGAAAAGTGGTTTTAGAAGAAAATCTTATAGACAACTTATCAAAAATGAGCGTTGAAGAATTATCATCATTAAAACATTTTATCGAAAATTATAATTTGTTAAAAAAATAAATTTAATGTTAGTATGCTTTTATATATTAAGTTAATTTATAAAGGTGATAAAAATGAAAAAAATATGTATAATTGAGGGGCATCCTGATAATTTGAAAAAGCATTTTTGTCATGCTTTGGCTGATGAATATGAAATTGGTGCAAAGAGCGAAGGTCATGAAGTCGTAAGAATTAATGTCGCCGATTTGGAATTTGATGCTTTAAAATCCGAAGAAGAGTATAGAGAAGGTTTTATTCCCGATGAAATTTCAAAAAGCCAAAAAATTATATTATCATCAAATCATATTGTTATAATTTATCCTTTGTGGCTTGGTGGAATGCCTTCGAAATTGGTGGCGTTTTTTGAACAATTAATGAGACCTAATTTTGCTTATGATGCGGATAATATGTTTGATAAAAAATTAAAGGGAAAATCCGCTCATCTTATTGTTACCATGGGAATGCCAGCAATAATTTATAAGATTTTTTATGGCTCGCACAGTATTAAAGGCTTTATAACAGGGGTTTTGAAATTTGTTGGGATTTCTCCTGTAAAAACAACTTTTATTGGAGAGGTTGCATCAAAAAGAACTAATCACAAAAAATGGTTGGAAAAGGCAAACGAGTTTGGCAAAAATAAACCAAAACTTTTAGGCATTTTTTAATATTTCACGAACTTGTCTTGCGTAATCGGTAATTATATCGATTTTAAGCTTTGGATATTTGCTTTTTAAATCAATTATTTTTGATATATTTGTTCTTGCTTTATCATTTTTTAAAGGATTTTTTTCGTTAAAATCCCAAGTCCTTATTGTAATTTCATTATCATTACAAAATTCCACTATTTTAAAATTGTCCAACACAGATTTTATATGAGGGTGGATAGATTTTATTTGTTTATCAAGCTTATTAATGGTTTCAAGATTTAATTGAAGATATTTATCGTTTCTGTCTGGATAAATTAAATTTTCCGTATCTTTTTTAACATCAAATAATTGAGCGATATTGGCATT
>JAKJEU010000083.1 GCA_022705265.1 Pseudomonadota bacterium
GTTTCCAGCAATTATCAAAGGTTTAACCCCTGCTCTTCCAAGATAAATTCCCGCAGTATAACCAGCAGGTCCAGAACCAATAATTGCAACCTTTTCTCTTATGATAGGCATAAATAACTCCCTTAAAAAATATAAAATTATAAATTAAACATATTTAATGTCTAAAACTTCGTAAACTTTAACTCCTGATGGAACTTGTACAGAAACTTCATCGCCTTTTTTCTTGCCAATCAAAGCACGAGCAACAGGAGACTTAATCGAAATTTCTTTTTTATCCACATTCGATTCGTATTCGCCAACAATTTTATATGACAATTCATTATCATCTTCATCAACCAAATCAACGGTTGCACCGAAAACAACTGAATCGCTTTTAATCTTTTTGATATCAATCACATTTACACGGCTGATTACGCTTTCAAGCTCCATGATTCTTCCTTCAATAAAGCTTTGTTTTTCACGAGCCGAATGATATTCCGCATTTTCAGACAAATCCCCATGAGATCTTGCATCTGCAATGGCTGCGATAATATCTGGTCTTTCTTTTGTTTTAAGCCTTTTAAGCTCGTCATTTAATTTTTGAAAACCAGTCTCGGTCATTGGAATTCTTTCTTCCATTTCTCTCACCTCTAAATAAAAATTTTAAAATGTTTTTGATTTATTTCTTTTAATTTGCCAGTATATACATAACTGACATAATAATAAAAGTAAATTTCAATATGAGGTAATAATAATGTTAAGAGAAGAATTGTCAAGTGCTTTAAAAGACGCTATGAAATCCAAGGAAAGTTCAAAGCTTTCAACTATCCGTTTAATCCTTGCTGCTATCAAAGACAGAGATATCGCAGCAAGAACCGCAGACAACCGTAATGGTATCAGCGATGATGATATTTTATCTCTTCTTCAATCTATGATTAAGCAAAGAAGAGAAAGTATCGATATGTATACAAAAGGAAAAAGAGAAGATTTAGCAGCAGAAGAACAAAAAGAAATCGAAGTTATTTCTTTATTCCTTCCAAAACAATTAAGCGACGAAGAAATTGAAACAGCTGTAAATTCTTTGGTTGCTGAACTTAATTTGAACGGTATCAAAGACATGGGTAAGGCTATGGCTGGTTTGCGTGAAAAATATGCTGGTCAAATGGATTTTGGCAAGGCTTCTGGCTTTTTGAAAAACATTTTGAACAAGAAATAAACAACAAATAATTATGGTTAAATACAGTGCGTCTTTTCTTGAAGAATTAAGGTCAAGGATTCCTGTTTCTGCTGTAATTTCTCGTAAAGTGAAGTTGCAAAGGAAAGGAAGTTCTCCACAATGGCTTGGACTTTGCCCTTTTCATAAGGAAAAGACGCCTTCTTTTACCGTAAACGACGACAAAGGTTTTTACCATTGTTTTGGTTGCGGAACCAGTGGCGATATCATCGATTTTGAAATGCAAATAAATCGCCTTTCTTTCATCGAAGCGATTGAAAAACTTGCCAAAGAAGCGGGAATGGTAATTCCAAAATCAAGCCCGAAAGAAGTTGAAATCGAAAAGCAACGGGCTAATATTTACCAAGTAATGAGCATGACCGCCGATTATTTTCACGACAACCTTTATACCGAAGAAGGAAGTGAAGCTCTTGAATACCTTAAAAAAAGAGGTTTGAACGAAGAAATAATCGCAAAATTTAAACTTGGTTTTGCACCAAAAGACCCAAACTCCTTAACAAAATATCTTAAAGTCCACGATGTCGAAGAAGACATGATGTTAAGGGCTGGGTTAATTAAAAAATCCGATAATAATCAGGCAAATTATACATATTTTCGTGATCGTGTAATGTTTCCAATTACCGACGCCAAGGGAAGAGTTATTGCTTTTGGTGGAAGAATTATGGGAGATGGGCAACCAAAATATTTAAACTCTCCTGAAACCGAAATTTTTAACAAAGGCGAAAATCTTTATGGTTTAAGCCAAGCCATTTCATCAATCCGCGAATTTGACACCGCCATTTTGGTCGAAGGTTACATGGATGTTATAAGCTTGGTTAAGGCTGGCATTCCTTATGCTGTGGCTCCTCTTGGGACTGCTTTGACCGAAAAACAAGTAATGAAATTATGGCATTATACTTCTGAACCTGCTGTTTGTTTTGATAATGATACTGCTGGTGCAAATGCGATGATAAAATCTGCGCTACGGACTTTGCCAATACTAAAAGCTGGATACAGCGTTAAATTCACGAATGTTGTCGGTGCAAAAGACCCTGACGAATTCATCGTGGCAAGAGGAAAAGAGGCTTTTTTAGAGCTGGATAAAAAAAATTTAGATGAGATTTTATGGAATTATTTGGTAAGCAATTATCGTTTTGAAACGCCTGAACACAAGGCTAAATTCGAAATGGAAATCGAAGCTCTTTTAAATAATATAAAGGACGAAAAAGTAAAGGGTTACTACCTTGGCGATTTCAAACGACGCTTAAAAGAGCGAATTTACGGAAAACGGCTTTATAAAAAAGATTTAAGCAATAATTCCGTTTCAAAAGTATCCATCAAATCTGGCGTTAATGAAGCAAAATCTTTGATTGCATATTGTCTTTTGTTTCCTGAAATTGCCAAAAACTTTGTCGAAGATTATTATAATTATCAGGTTTTAAAGATTGAACTTGATGAAATTAATAACTATCTTAACAAAGTCATGGATATTTTGACTTTGAAAAAAGATATAAGCGAATCGGAATTAAAAGAAGAACTTGAAAAATCAAATTTAAACCATATTTATACTGCGGTTTCTTCTGAAATTGAAATTATCACAAGAAAGTTTAAACGAAAGTTTAAAGACGAAAGTGAAAAGCAAAAATTGGTAAAACAAGACTTTGGTTTAAGGCTTACAAATTACAAGATTTTCGCGATAAACAAAGAAATTTCCATGATAAAGAGTCAAGCAAATAATGAAGATTTTTTAAATGACGGTACTTTGTGGGAAAGATATGTATTTTTAAAATCAGAAAAAGAAAAGCTTGAAAACTTAAATTTTTAACTAGAAATTAACTTTAAAGATAGTATAACTTATTATGAATATTTTTGTTAATGGGTCAAGGGGGAAGGTTTTATACTATGTGTCCAAAAACTGACGAAGATTTTTTATCCGAAGAAGAAAATGATGAAATCACATCATCGAAAATGAGTTCTGCTGTAAAGAAGCTTCTTGCAAAAGGAAAAGCAAGAGGATATGTTACCGCTGATGAAATAAATCTTGCCTTACCTCAGGATAAAGAAACATCCGAATTCATCGAAGATATTATGTCAACTATCTCCGACATGGGAATTAATGTTATCGATTCTGTCGAAGAAGATGACGAAGAAGGTGACGAAGTCGCATTGGTTGACAGCGGTGATTTAATTGCTGCTACTGGTAAAACTGATGACCCTGTAAGAATGTACTTACGCGAAATGGGTGCTGTTGACTTGCTTTCTCGTGAAGGCGAAGTCGCAATTGCAAAGCGTATGGAAGCTGGCAATAACCTTATGATTGGCTCTCTTTGCGAAAGCCCTCTTACAATGAGAGCGTTAAGCATGTGGCACAACGATTTGGTCGCTGGCAAAATGTTATTAAGAGAGATTATCGACCTTGATGCCACTTACGACTCTGATGCCTTTTCTTCTGATACAAAATCAAAAGATGACGAAGAAGTAAAAGATTTAAAAGAAGAAAAAGAAGAAATTGTTGAAGATCTTCCAAAAGAAAAGAAAAAAAGAGGAAGAAAGAAAAAACAAAAAGAAGAAAATTTCGACGAAGAAGATGAAGATGATGATATCGATACAAGTTTCTTAGACGAAGAAGAAGGCTCGGCAGAGGAAGAAGAAGTAGAAGAAGACGAAGATAATAATTCTGTATCTTTGGCTCAAATGGAAACTTCTTTGATGCCTAAGGTTCTTGAAAGCTTTGAAAAAATCACTGCTACTTATCAAAAACTTAAAAAAGTCCAAGAACAAAGAATCGCTTTACTCATCGCTGGCAAAGAATCAAATGTTGCTAACGAAAAGAAATATGAAAAATTAAAACAAGAACTCGTCGCTTTAATCGAAGAAATCAGCCTCAACCCTGTAAGAATCGAACAACTCGTGGACGAACTTAACAATGTTAACAAGCAATTAATCAACCTTGAAGGAAGATTAATGAGACTTGCGATGGGTTGCAAGATTAAAAGAGAAGATTTCTTAGACGCTTATAAAAACAACGAACTTGACCCTAATTGGATTGAAAAACTTTCTTCTAAAAACGGTAAAAATTGGAAAAACTTCCTTACAACTCACAGCAAAGAAATAGAAGAAATTAAAAATTCTATGGCTTCGTTGCTTGAAGACAAAGGTTTACCAATCCCTGAATTCCGTCGTATTTTCACCATGGTTAAAAAAGGTGAACAAGAAAGTACTAAGGCTAAAAAAGAAATGATTGAAGCAAATTTAAGGCTCGTTATTTCGATTGCAAAAAAATATACAAACCGCGGACTTCAATTCCTTGATTTGATTCAAGAAGGTAACATTGGCTTGATGAAGGCTGTTGATAAATTTGAATACCGCCGTGGTTATAAATTTTCAACCTATGCAACATGGTGGATAAGACAGGCTATTACTCGTTCAATTGCCGACCAAGCAAGAACAATTCGTATTCCGGTTCACATGATTGAAACCATTAACAAGTTGGTAAGAACCACAAGACAAATCATTCACGAAGTTGGAAGAGAACCAACCCCAGAAGAATTGTCAGCAAGGTTGATGATGCCTGTTGAAAAAGTTCGTAAAGTAATGAAAATTGCAAAAGAACCAATCAGTCTTGAAACCCCAGTTGGTGACGAAGACGATAGCCATTTGGGAGATTTTATCGAGGATAAAGCAATCATGCAACCTCTTGATGCTGCTATTCATTCTAATTTGCGTGCGACCTGCTCTTCTATTCTTGAAACCTTAACTCAAAGAGAGTCTATGGTGTTAAAAATGAGATTTGGTATCGGCATGAACACCGACCACACATTGGAAGAAGTTGGGCAAAAATTCTCGGTTACTCGTGAAAGAATAAGACAAATCGAAGCAAAGGCTTTAAGAAAACTTAAACACCCAAGCCGTTCAAGAAAGCTTAGGAGCTTTTTAGACAACTAGGAGTAAATATTGCTTAGTTATGTTTTAAAAAGACTTTTATTAATTCCTGTAACAATCTTTGCGATTATGCTTACCAATTTCGCTTTTGTGCAACTTGCACCTGGCGGGCCGATTGAAAACATTGCCGCAAAATTCCAAGGATTAAACACCGACGCAACCAGCAGAATTTCAGGTTCTGCTGGCGGTGATATTAAAAACCAAGCCACCGATTTAAAAAAAGACGGAAAATACCAAGGGACAAAAGGACTTGACCCCGAATTAGTCAAACGGCTTGAAAAACAATTTGGATTTGATAAACCAATTCATCAAAGATTTTTTATTATGATGAAAAACTATCTTTCCTTTGACTTTGGAAAAAGCTTTTATCGTGATGAAAAAGTAATCGATATAATCATATCGAAAATGCCTGTTTCCATGTCTTTGGGAATATTTTCAACGCTCATAATTTATCTTATTTCCATTCCTCTTGGCATTAAAAAAGCCATCAAAGCCGGCTCAAAATTCGACACTTATACAAGTTACATGATAATAGTTGGCTATGCTATCCCTGCATTTTTATTTGCGATATTCTTAATCGTTGTATTTTGTGGCGGGCGATATTTTCATCTTTTCCCTTTACGAGGACTTGTTTCCGATAATTTTGACGAACTTTCAATGGTGGGCAAAGTTTTCGATTACCTTTGGCATTTGTGCTTGCCTGTTACTTCTATGGTTATCGGAGGTTTTGCGGGGTTGACCGTCCTTACCAAAAATTCATTTTTAGAAGAACTTAACAAACAATATGTCATGACCGCAAAAGCAAAGGGTTGTTCAGAAAATCAAATTTTATACAAACATGTTTTTCAAAATGCCATGTTAATTGTGATTGCTGGCTTTCCATCTGCTTTAATTTCGATGCTTTTTACTGGTTCTGTATTGATTGAGGTTATATTTTCTCTTGATGGGCTTGGATTGCTTGGTTTCGAAGCCGTAATTAACCGAGATTACCCAATCATGTTTGCGACTTTGTACATTTTTGGGATACTTGGGCTTTTATTGAATATTATAAGCGATATTACATACCATCTTGTCGACCCACGGATTGATTTCGAGGCAAGAAAATGATGCAAAACAAATATTTTTCAAAATTCAAATCAAATAAACGAGGATATTATTCTCTAATAATCCTTGCCGTCCTTATTTTCATAAGCTTTTTTGGAGAATTTATCGCAAATGACAAACCTTTGATGGTTTATTATAAAAACGAAATTTATTTTCCAATATTTAAACAATATCCTGAAACTACTTTTGGTGGGACTTTTAAAACCGAAACCGATTATAAGGACGAATATATCAAGGAAATTATCGAAAATAACGGATTTATGATTAACCCAATTATCAATTTTTATTATGATACGATTAATTATAACCTTGATGTTCCCTCGCCTGCTCCACCAAGTTTTGTAAATTTCATAGGCACCGACGACCAAGGAAGAGATGTGCTTGCACGACTTATTTACGGGTTTCGGATTTCAATTATATTTGGGCTGACTCTTTCAATTATTTCAAG
>JAKJEU010000084.1 GCA_022705265.1 Pseudomonadota bacterium
TTAAGAGACAATGATATCGACACTCATACTGGTTTCATTTATGGTGAATACAAACCTGGTAAATGGTATGTTAACTCTACTTTATCATATGGTTTCTCTGAAACTGATGAAACAAAGAATGTTGCTGGTACTGTTGTTACTGGAAACTATGACACTGAAACACTTGGCGCTCAATTCATGGGTGGATATGATTTCAATGTTAAAGGTGCAAAAATCACTCCTGAAGCTGGTTTAAGATATGTTAATATCCAAAACAATGCTTACACAGACAGCGTTGCTCAAAGAGTTGGCGATAATTCATCTGATATCTTAACTGGTGTTGTTGGATTAAATATGTCAACCGAAATGAAAGCAACCCCAAGCGTAACAGTTACACCAAAATTAAACATGGCATTAACTTATGACATGCATAACGATGATGGTGGTGCGGTTGTAACCTTGGCTAATGGTTCAAGCTATAATGTAACTGGCGAAGCTTTAAAACGCTTTGGTATGGAAGCTGGAACTGGCGTTGGTTTTGAATTTGACAACGGCATGGAACTTTCAATTGATTATAACGGAAAATTCCGCGAAGATTATACAGACCACACTGGTATGTTAACCGCTAAATTCAAGTTCTAATCTTTACTCTTGATTGAATTTTCGAACAAAAACCCTTGCACCAAACATGCGAGGGTTTTTTGTTTTTTTAAAATAAAAAATTGTAAAAAGGTAGCTAGATGTGGTAAAATTCAAACCGAAACTTTTTTTAACACAATTTTAAGGCAATAATAATGAAACAAAAACTATTATATTCTTTGATTTTATCGACCTTAGCATTTAATGCTTATGCCGACCCTATTGCGGTTGATTATACCTGTGCTGCTGATTCAACCTGTGACAATTTAAACGAACCTTTATACAATAATGTAACCTTTAATGGCGATGGAATTTTGACCAGTGGTAATTCTCATATGGCTTTTTCGGGTACTTTCCGTGTTAATGAAAACGGTTCTTTTACCTTAGGCAACAACACAACCCTTAACAATATTGCTGGCTCTAATATGCTTATAGCTGACGAATTCACTTTTGGTTCTAATGCTTCAATCAATTCAATCAACAACAATTCAGCCTTTGTTTTGGACGGATATGCAAGCAAAGCAACTTTTGGTTCTAATTCCTCTATTAACGGTGGCTATATCCAAGCTACTAACGGAACTTTTGTTTTTAACGGCGACACTGATTTAAACCTTACCCCTCCTGGTGGTTTGGAAGCCGTGAATATTATTGCGAACACCCATTTTGAGGTCAACAATAACTCGGTCGTTAATGTCAATGGAAATATTAAGGTTTTTGATACTGCTAATGTTCATTTTAATGTTTATAACGGTACTTTCAATGCCGACGAAATTGTTGCAACTTTAAATGCTTATAATGCAAACATAATCCTTGGTACTTCGACAACTGTTGGTATATTTAATTCCAACATCAACGACCCAAACTTAAACAGCCAAGTTACATTTTATAACCCAAATTCAAAATTAAAGGGAACATATAAAAATAATGTAAGTATTACTTTAAGAGGTGGTCCATTACCTGATGCTCTTGCTGTTCAAGATATAGGACCTTCTGTTCCTCAAACTTTCAGGGAAAGAGATATCCTTAGCGACGCTAATCTTTCCGAAGCCAGCTCATTAAATGCTCGCCTTGATTCTGGTTCTACCTATCTTGTCGACAAGGTTTCAGGCCCACAATACACAAGCATGAGAATTAATAGTGACGCAAATTTATTGCTCAGAAGAAACACAACCGTAACCAATTATGTAAGAAGTTATGAAGATTCTTTGATTGACCTTGGCGCTAACACCTTGACTATTGGAAATTATGCAACATTAAGCCAAGCGACAACTCTTGCTTTGGATGTTTTATCAGGAAGCTCTTATGGTAAAATCGTAACCCCAGAAATTGGAATAAGCGATAAGGCTACCTTGAATGCTAGAGTTGGGGAAAATGCGTTATCTTCTGGTTCGATCAGACTTACCTTAATCGATGCTGATACTTTCCGTGTTGGAATGCCTGCTGAATTAAGAATTGCTGAGGTTGGCGTTATGGGATTTGACCCTGAAACTTATGTTGAAAACTTCACAAACATTGTGGTGGGGGACAGATATAAGCTTACTTTTGTGGAAGCTGGGGTTTATGATTTGGCTTTGAACAAAACTGAACGCGAAAATGTTCGTGAAAAAGGCGGAAACCAAACGGAACAAGGTGTGGCTGGTGCTTTAATCGATGTCGGTGGTTTTGGTTCTGATACTCCTATGCGTGGTGTCGCGGACAGAATTAACAACCTTTCACAAGACCCATCCCGTCAAAGAGAATATTTTGACGCTCTTGGTGCGCTTGCTCCAAGTGGTTCTGATGTTACTGGCACTAATGCTGTAAGCAATACCGCTCAATTATTTAATGCTATTTCTGGCCGTTTCGACGGAAGCTTTGGCAGAAACTTTGCCTTAAACGGTGTTAATAACCGCGGTATGTCTGCTGGTGAAAAAGTCGTTGGAAAATCCGCTATCTGGGGTCAAATGCTTTATAACCAAGCTAATTTAAAAGACAGAGGCTCGGTCAGAGGTTTTGATTCTGATTCTTCTGGTATCGCTCTTGGTTTTGAAACTAACCTCAACGACAACCTCAAAGTCGGTACAGGTCTTTCTTATACTTCTACCGAAGTTGATGTCATCAACAAAAACAACGATATTAATACTTATGGTTGGTTCGGTTATGGCAAATATCAATTCGCAAAATTGTTTAACGAAACTTATGCTTCTTATGGCTTTTCAAGATATGACGAAACTCGTAATGTTGCGGGCTCTAATGTTTATGCGAAATACAACTCTGAAAGCTTGGCGGTTAAGTCTTTAATCGGTACTGATTTTGATTTTTATGGCTTTTATGTAACTCCTAAGGCTGGATTGCAATATATGGCGATTTTAAGCGACGGGTTCATTGATTCTGTGGGCCAAAAAGTAGGAGATTCTTCCAGCGATATTATCACTGCTGTATCCGAAGTCAAAATCGAAAAAGGTTTCAAAATTAACGAAACCGTCGATGTTTTGCCTAATGTAAAATTGGGTTTAAGCTATGACATCAAAAATGACAGCAATAATTCTGTGGTTTCTCTTGCCAACGGTTCCAGCTATACTTCTTATGGCATGGCGTTAAAACGCACCGAATTTATGAGCGGTCTTGGTGCTAAATTCGAAATTGGCGACGATGTCGAAGTTTCAGTTGATTATATCGGCAAATTCCGTGAAGATTTCACCGATAATACTGGTATGATTACCGCTAAATACAAGTTTTAATTTGACCGTAAATAAAAACAACAAAACCTCGTACCCAACATGCGAGGTTTTTTTGTTGTATTGAAATTCTTTTAAAAAAGCTCCATATTATAATTATCAATTATAAATAAAATAAGGAATAATCAAAATGAGCATCTTCGGAGTTGGTTTAAGGCTTGCTTTATACACTGGGCTATACATGTTTTTGATGTTTGTAATTTCGTTTGTTTTCAAAGATTTATTCCATTTCGACCTAACCCTCACGATGACTTATGCGATTTGTTTTTGGCTTTTTATCGGGAATGTTGCGTTCATTATTTCGGTATATTCCTTGCTTACCAAATTTTATGATGGCGAGCTTATTACCGATGGAATTTTTAAATATTCCAGAAACCCGCTTTATGCTTCGTTTATAATTTTCATAGCCCCAAGCATAACCGCATTAAGTGGAAGCTTTACCCTTATTACCACTCCTATTTTCATGTATTTTGTGTTTAAACATTTAATAAAGTCCGAAGAGCATGATTTAAGCGAGGCTTTTGGCGAAGATTATGAAAAATATCGCAAAAAAACCCCTCTTTTGTTGTTGTTTTAAGGTTGTTGGTTAATTAAAATAATAAAAAACAAAACATATAAAAATCGAAATCAAAACATTTCTTAACGCTTTGATAATAAGAGGTTTTAAGCCATCTTTACAAAGCTTTACAACCAATTTATCAGATTGTTCGCCATATTTGTTTTCTCCTTCGTCCCCCTCTAACATCGACATATAAAGCCCAATTGGAAAAGTAAAAATAAGAAGAATTGGAATAAAAATACTAAAAAACACCCATTTTCCTTAAGTAATTTAAATCGTGCAACCTTCTTATCATGATTGATACAAAAGAAAAAATCGTTATTGGAATTAAACATAACAAAAAAACAACAATTAAATTTGAAGCCGTCAAAGAAAAAATTTTCGCCAAAAAATCAAAGCTTTCCAATATTTTTAATATTAAAGATAAATATGAAAAAATCATCACTTTCATAAATACATAAAAAGAAATGAAAATCCAAAATTCTTCTTTTGATGAGCGACCTTTTATATCAAAAGCCCTTGAAATACCTATTAAATAAACTTTAAATAAAGCTTTAAAATATCCCCACTTTTTTAAAAAATCATCACTTTTGATATATGCTTTAAATTTTTCCATCAAACTTTTGCCTTAATTAAACGGTTGATATAATTCTTTGTGTTTTTTTGCCCATTTAACGAACCTTATGCGACCTTCTTCTTTGTCAGAAGTTTCATATAAAGCTTCAAGTGTACCTTCATAAGGGTTTTTATCACGGTTAAGATATATTGCAATTCTTCGCCATTTATAACTTTCCGCTTTGTCGATTTTTACATTTTGCCCAAGCATATACGCCTCGTCAAGCAATTTTGCCGAATACCATTCGCCTTTTTCGGCTCCTTTTTCGCAATATTTTATACTTTCGCTATAAAATTTATTACTATTAATGGCATTAGAACACATCATAGTATAAGCCTTACTATAACCTTTTTTTGCACTTTTTTCAAAATATTCAAAAGCTTGTTTATGCAAATTTCTTATCGTTTCAATGTCTTTTTCGCCCTCGATTTTTTCCAAATATATCGCCCCAAGTTCAAATTCGATTTGCCCTTTGTTGATTTCATAATCAATTTTTGATATTAACTCCTCAATGATTTGGTTTTCATATTCCAAAGCCAATATCCCGTTTATTATGTCCGAAATTTCAGGAGGATATTCGGCATTCTCCTCATCAATTTTTGGATTATTTTTAATGTTTTCGTCAATCCTTTCATTACGAATTATCCGCAAATATTTTTTCGTATCAGGATATTCATAAGCCTTATCACGGTTTTTTTCAGTTCCTTGCCCATTATAATACATAACCCCTAACCAATAAAAGCTCCATTCAACCCCCATATCGGCGGAGCGTTTGGCGTATTCAAAGGCTTTTTTATAATCTTGTTTTACATAAGAACCAGTGTAATACATTCCCGACAAATACGACATCGCATAAGAATGATTTTGGTTTGCCAAATCCTTTATAATTGCAAGCCCTTTATCAACATCTTGGGTTACCCCCTTACCCGAAAGAATTAACATACCAACCCGAGCTTTCGCAGTATCATGACCCAATTCAGCCGCCTTATTAAGGTATTTATAAGACTTTTCAATATCGATATAAGTATACATATCACCCAAACGAAACCCCGCCTCAGCATCGCCTTTTGATAATTCTTTTTCATTTTTTGTTATGAATTTATAAGTTTTAATGTATTCATTAACATATTCTTTTTGTTTCTTACATGAAGCATTAACAAGCAAAACAAACACAATAAATAACGAAACCAATTTTTCAAAACATCACCTTACAATAAAAAAAGTTGCATACATTTTAATATATACAACTTTTTCATTAATTATTCAAACCATAAAAAATCACATCTTTTGATACAACGAAGAACGCCATTTTCCGTATAATCTTTCGGCTCGCATGATTTCCGAACCTTTCATAGTTTCTCGCAAAGATTTTATTTCGTCATCAAAATCATTAACTCCATCATCAAGCGCTCTTTTATACCAAAGATAAGCATAAAAATTATCTTTTTTAATACCTTCGCCGTTGTAATAAAGATTGCCAATTTCCTTTATCGCCTCGCTTTTTCCTTTTTTAGCGGCACTTTCCATATATTCAAAAGATTTTTTTAAATCCTGCTCAACCCCAAGGCCTTCTTTTAACATTTTGGCCACCATGTATTCGGCGTCTTTGTTCGAAGAAGACGACGACATTAAAAAATAATCATAAGCCTTTTCATAATTTGGCTTAAACCCGTCGCCTTTGTAATAAATGCAACCTAAGGTATAAGATGCTCTGGAATTCCGTTTGTCCGAGGATTTTATCAACCAATACAAAGCCTCGCTTATATCTTGGTTCGTGCCAAGCCCAAGAAAATACATAACCCCAACATTGTATTCAGCCCCGCTGAAACCTTTGTTTGCTTGGTTTAAATTGTCATTGAACATATATCGCTTTTTTGTTTCGTCTTTTTGTTGTTTTGCGTATTCAATATAATCTTGTAAAAAATTGTCACAGCTAAAAGATTTAAAAGGCATCATTATCATAAAAATAATGACATAAACAAAAAGCTTTATATTCATAACAACCACCAACTTTCATTTCTTACAATATAAATCTTTGTTCTATAATAATAGTAACACAATACTGCAATAGATTTCAAGCAAAAACGGTACATATGTATATGATTATATATACTTTATATTTATAAAAGGTTAATACCTTAGTTGATTTTTTTGTTAATCATTTTGAC
>JAKJEU010000085.1 GCA_022705265.1 Pseudomonadota bacterium
GATATGGCTATTATTCCTGTTGAAAATTCTGCGGTTGGAAGAATAAGTGAAACTTATAACGCTTTACCTAAACTTGGGCTTTATATTGTGGGTGAACATTTTTTGCCAATTAATATGCATTTAATGATGACCAATAAAGCGGTTAAGGGTAATCCTCCTTCGAACTTAAATGACGAAGAATTGGTGGCTTGGAAAATGGCTAAACCAAGCGATAAAGACAAGAAATATGCAATGAGTCAAGTCGTCGAAATAAGAAGTCATGAACAAGGTTTGCTCCAATCAAAAAAATATTTATCAAAGAATTTTCCAAATGTTAAGCAAACAATTTCTTGGGATACTGCTGGTTCTGCTCGTGAATTGGCACAAGAAAAATTGTCAAATGTTGCGGTTATTGCTCCAAAATCTGCGACAAGGTATGATTTGACCATTGTTGACGAAGATATCGAAGACGATAAAAACAACACAACCAGGTTTTTAATCCTTGCAAAAGAAATGAAAAAAGAATTTAACGCTCCTGTGATTACTACTTTGGTGTTCAGCACTCCTCATGTGTCAGGTGCTTTGGTAAAAGCTTTGGATGTTTTTAATCGTTATAATGTGAATTTGACCAAGCTTGAAACTTATATGACTGGGACCCATCATGAAAAGCCTGTGTTTTATATTGATGCTGGTTTTAACGGTTTTGATGACAAAGGAATGATGAAAGAATTAAAGGAAGTAACCGAAGAAATTAAAATGCTTGGTTGTTATGAAGCAAGTAATTTAAGAACCGCGGAGTCTGGATTTTCTCCGGTTTAATTAATTTATAAAAATTATTTTTTAAAAGGAGGGTTTTTATAATCCTCCTTATTTTTTGGCATATTAATTGCATAATTGCTTGCGTAATGAACTTTGTTAAAAAAGGATCAAACCATGCAAACAGATAAGACAGGAAATAATAATTACTTCTATGACCTTAAAGAAAAAGATAAGGTTGTTAAGGGTAATTCTGATTTAAAAAGCGAGTTTAAGTCGTTATTAAGTAACATGTCTTTTAAGTCAGAAGGTATGGATGTTAACAATATTTTGAAGTCACATTCAAGGATTGAAACTGATTTTACAAAAGTAAATGTAAGAGAAGAAAAAAGTTTTGATATGGAAAGAAGTGAAGTTAAAAAGCCTTCTTTTGAAAGTAAAAAGTCAGAAGCAAGTCAAGAACAAGTGGCTGAAAATAACAAAGTCGAAAATAAAAAAGAAACAAAGTCAAAAGAACAACCAAAAACAAAAGAAGTAGGCAAAGAGGAAAAAGATTCCTACATAGCTGTTGAAGATAATAAAAATTTAGGTGAAAAATCAGAAAAAGTGTCAGAAAATTGCGATTTTACTGACGATGTAGAATTTGCACCTAATGACAATGAAAGCGAAGAAGTAAAAGAAGATATAGTTATCATGCCTTTTAACCAAATGGTTGAAAATGTTGATATGGCAAAACCAAAATCATCAGAAAAAGAGGCAGAATTTAAAGAAATATCAACAGAAGATAAAGATTTTGAAGTGTCTTTGAAAGATGCTCAAAAGACTGAATTGGACTTTATATCCAAAGAGGTCGTAAATCAAGAAGATGGAGATAGTCAAGGGGAAAATTTTACCCATTTTATAAATTCTTTGGTTAAAAAAGATTTCAAAACAACTGAAAATAAATCTGACTTGTCAAAAACAAATGGTTTAGAAGAAATTCAACAATCTTCAAATGATAATTTTGATTTAATAAATTTCGAAGAAGTTAAAAAAGAAACAAAAAAACAACCTTTGGATAACGATTTTTCAAAAGTAAAAGAACAAATGAATAAAATTTCTTCGGTAATCGGCGGAAATGAAGCAGTGTCAGTTGATGTTGCAAAAGAAGTTAAAAAGCAAGAAAAAGTCGGTTTGAATTCATTTAATTCTGTACCTTTGATGACTGCTAATGATGACGGTGAATTTGAAATGGTTTTAAACCAAGCTCAAATGTCAAATAATGCAAATGAAAACAATTTCAATCAAGATTTAACTTCTTTTGATGAAAAAACCTCTAAAAATGTTGAAACAGTTGATGGAGAGGCAAATTTTTCATTTAACTTATCACCACAAATTTCAACAGCCGAAACAAGCATTTCAAATGTTGCTTCAAGTACGGGTGTTAAGGTCGAAGGTTCTTTGAAAATTGATGGTATTAATAATGTTAATGCTCAAATCAAAAATGTTGACCTTAAAAACATGAAAACCGAAGTAAAAGAAGCAAATGGGAAAATCGAGGTAAAAGCAAGTGAAATTGCTAATCAAATTAAGGTTAAAGTCCAAAATTTAAAACAAGGCGAAGACAAAATCACAATTAAACTTAAACCTTATGAGCTTGGTGATATTGAAATAAAATTGAACATTTCAAAAGATGGTAAAGTTTCAGCGGTAATTAATTCTAATAAGCAAGAAACTATGCAAATTATGCAAAAAGATGTTGAAGCTTTACAAAAAATGTTTAATGACAACGGATATAAAGCAGATGTTTCAAGTTTTAGTTTTAATTTCAAAGGTTCAAATTCTCAAGGACAAGATGGTAACAATCATCAAAATAATGGTTCACAAAATTATGCAAGTTCAAACTTGTCAAATGATGATGCATATGTAAAAGAAGATAGCTTACCTTCATATCAAGGTAGAGGAATTCTGGCTTAGATATAAGGTATAAGGAGATAAAATTATGACAAATGTATCAGCATTAACATCAAATACAAATTCAGGGACAGGTACTTTATCAACTATTGGTAATGCTAATCAAGCAAGTGAATCTTTATCCGGAGATTTGGATAACTTTTTAAATCTTTTGGTGGCACAGCTTAAAAACCAAGACCCATTGTCTCCTATGGATTCAACTGAATTTACCAATCAATTAGTGCAATTTGCTAATGTTGAACAAAATATCGCAACAAACAAAAACTTGGAAAACTTGCTTATTTTGAATAACAACAGCCTTGCCGTAGGGGCGATGACTTATCTTGATCATACAATTCAAGCAGAAAGCAGTTATTTACCACTTCAAGATGGTTATTCAAAATTCAGTTATTATCTTCCATCAGATGCTTCAAAATGCACGATTACGATTACGGGCTTGGATGATAAAGTTATAACCACGGTTAAGGGAGATTTAACCAAAGGTCGCCATGTACTTGATTGGGATGGTACAGATGCATCAGGTAAAAAATGGGAAGATGGTTCTTATAAGATAAAAATAAGTGCTAATTCCACTGATGGAAAAGAAATGAAAGATATATATACAACTGTGTTTGGAAAAGTAACAGGTGTAGCAAATGATGGTACAGATGTTGCGGTTTCTTTGGGCAAAGTTGTCATATCAGTTGCAAAGATTTTAGCGGTTCACGAAGATAGTGAACTTGAAAACCCAAATAAGCCAAAAGAAGAAGCTGGTAATGGGGAAACAGATAATACAGGTACAGGTACTGATACAGAAGATAATACAGTCGCCAAAACCGAAGAAGTATAAAAGGGAGGTTTATTATGAGTTTATACGGAGCATTATATTCAGGAGTATCAGGATTAAGATCGCAATCAAGTGCGATGTCTGCTATTGCTGATAATATTTCCAATGTTAATACGATTGGTTATAAAAATAACCAAGTAAAGTTTAATACTTTGGTAACAAAGCAAACATCATTAACAACATACTCATCAGGTGGTGTTCAAGGTAAGAATTTTTCTTATGTCGATACCCAAGGCTTGTTGCAAGGAACATCGTCTTCAACCGATTTGGCGGTTTCTGGCGGTGGTTTTTTTGTGGTAAGTGAGGCGGCAAATCCTACTTTAAGTGATATGTGGGGTTACACAAGGTCTGGTTCTTTTACAAAAGATGATACAGGATACTTGAAAAATACTGGCGGTTTTTATGCCCAAGGTTGGTCTTTGCTCCCATATGATGGAAGTCCAAATGCAACAGTTGTAAAAATCGATGATTTTTATTATATGAAAGCATATAAGGATAATCTTGGAAATATTACTTATGTTAATGACAATGTTATTGACAGAACTAATTTAAAACCAATTAACCTTAATGAAATTGGTGGCGATGCTAATCCAACCACACAAATAAGGTTTGGTGCGAACCTTCCTGTTTCTGATCCTATATTTGATGCAGCAAACCCAGAAGCAGGTGGAAGATATAATGTGTCGACCATAGTTTATGACAGTCTTGGTAATTCACACAATGTAAGTTATCAATATACTAAGGTTTCAAACAACTCATGGAGTGTTAGCCCAAAAATTCCAACAGGAGCAGCATCAACAGTATTATATTCAAATCGTGAAGTAACCGAAGATGGCGAAGATGATGTATATGCAGCAGTTGGTCAAATTGAATTTACAAAGCTTCCAGCAAATCATAGCTATGTAAAAATCACAGACAACGCAGCAGGATATAATGTTGATCCTCTTTTAAACGAAGCAACAACTTACATTTATGAATTTTCAAACGATGGCTCAACTTCATATGTTCCTGGTCCAAATGAAAAAGTCGTATTGGTTGATATTACAACCGGTGTTGTTGCAATCGAAGAAGCAGTAGACAGACTTGCGGCATCGATTAAAAATACTATGCCAGGAGGAGCAAGATTTGCAGCAGATTCAAACAGAATTGAAATTGTTCAATCAACTTCTGGAAAAGCTTTAACAGTCGATGTAAGTAAATGTTTACAAACTAAACAAGCAAATGCTAATCCAAACCTTATCACTGGTATTCCAACAGGTATTTATGATATTCCTGAAATTGATTGGGAACTTAAAAATGTCGGAAGAATAGATTTGCAATCAGAAATGGCAGCCGATTATTTAGGTCGTTCTGTTACTATTGGTAACAATGTTTATCAATTCTATGATTCTGGTGCTGGTCCTTTTGCTGGTGCTCCTAATATTGGGGTTGATATTGCTTCTGCAATTTATACTTCTGGTGCTTTGACAAAAGTGGAAAGAACAGGTGTGATTGACGCGCTTCAAAACTCACTTGTATTAAATGCCCAAGATGCAACAAGATTTAAGTCTTCGGGAACAACTTTGGAAATTACGCAAAGTTCAACTGGTGCTGATATTATGATTAATATGGGTAATTCAGATAGACTTACTTTTACAACTGATGTTGTTGGTGATTATAATGGTCAAAACATAACTATCGGTGGTGTTGTTTATTCCTTTACCAATGCTCCTGTTGGTGCGGCTAATGAAATTGATATAAGCAATATTACATGGGGTAATGGTGCGACAACTCAAACTGATATTACAAATGCGGTTATTTCTGCGATAAAAGATAATGCTACTGCTAATGGTATTACAGCATCTCATTACCAAGCAAAAGGAAATGCGATTATTGGTAATGCTGGTTCGTTCGTTGCGGCAAGTACCTGGACATCGGCTGCTGCTGGAACTGGTCTTGCTAATACTGTTTATGGTGGGCAAATCAAAGATAACGGAGGAATTGCAGAATCAAATATCGGTGCTGGTGGACCTCAGGTTCTTACAAGTTTATGGACTTTTAATGGTGTTGCTGGTGCTGAAGAAGCTTCTCTTGCTCCTGCGGTAAGATTTAATTCTGATGGTTCTCCTAAATATTTCAACTTTAATAATATGTCAATTAACTGGTCAAATGGTGCTCAAAATATGACGGGTGGAGTTGGCGAAGGTCAAAAGGTTAATGTGTTTTCTGGAAATGTTAATACTTTGGATGGTTTAACTAACTTGTCTGGGGAATATATTTCAAACTATACCACCCAAGACGGTGCAAGATATGGTTCTTATGCAGGTGTAAGTATTGACGAAAACGGAATCGTAAGAGCTTTGTTTGATAATGGTTCAACAAGACCAATAGCAGTTATACCTCTTGCAACCTTTGTTAATCCAAATGGTTTAGAGTCGGTAAGTGGTAATACTTGGATTGAAACTGGATATTCAGGTTCGCCTACATTAAGATCTGCAACTACTGGTGGTGCGGGTGCTATATCTGCTTCTGCATTGGAAGGCTCAACAGTGGATTTAGCAGAAGAATTCACAAACATGATTACAACTCAACGAGCATATTCAGCATCAGCAAAAATTATTACAACAAGTGATGATATGTTGACAGAATTGATGAATATTAAAAGGTAATCTTAATTAAAATATAAGATAATAAAACCGTTTTAAGAATAATTACTTAAAGCGGTTTTATTTTATCTGTGGACATACAAGTGGTTTTAAAGTTAATATATGCTCATGAAAAATAATATTTCTTTATGGTATGAGCTTTCTGGCGTGTCGGATTTTTGTTTTGAAAAACCCGTTAATTTTTTTGTGCCTGAAATTACAAAAGAACCTGTATTTAAACCAAAAGAGGATAATAAAGAAGTCGTAAGTGAAGAAATTTTTATCGACATTGTTGCTAATGATATATCGGAACTTAAATTTTTGGTGTCTTCATATGATAATACTTCTTTAAAAAAGATGGCCAAGAATATGGTTTTTGGGGACGGTAATGAGAATGCCGATGTTTTATTTATAAGCGACTCGCCAAGTCCAGAAGATGATG
>JAKJEU010000086.1 GCA_022705265.1 Pseudomonadota bacterium
AGGTTAAAGTTGCCTTCATCATTAATGTCTAAAACCCTATTAGGCAGATTTATTTTTGAAAGATACCAATGGATATATGCACCAGTTTTTCCGTTTGCTGGACCGATTGCGGTATTTCCATTAAATTCATCAACATGAGGAGATTCCAAAACAAGTATTAAAACTTTATTTTGATTTTCTGTTTGATTGATTGTTGTTTCTTGATTTGGTGTAGGTATATTTTCTATTTCATTTCTTATAGATTTCCTAATTCTTCCAACATATTGGTCAGGGCAAGCATTCCTTGCATAATTGTTGTTATTTCTTTCGGCTTCGGTGGTATTGTTTTCGACGACGTATTTAAAAGTATCATTAAGATTGTTAGGCATATAAATTTCCTTTATTTTTTTTAATTCTTTAAATTTTGTTGCAAATATATTATCATAAGACATCATAAATAATAAGAAAAACAAATGGTCATAGAAATAAAGTTTTTAATATAGATGATGAAAATAAAAATCATAGAAGAAATAAAAAATAACGAAAACACGGAATATGCAAATCATCATTATAAGTTTTTTAAGGCTTTTAAGGGCGGATATGGCGAGGGTGATAAATTTTATGGTTTAAAAGTCCCAAAACAAAGGGAAATTGCCAAAAAATTTTATAAAGACATAACAAATGAAGAATTAAAAGAGCTAATCAAAGACGAATATCACGAAGTCAGAATGACGGCTTTGTTTATTATGGTTTTAAAATCAAAAAACGAAATGAGCGAGATGGTTAAAATCTATCTTGATAATTTAAAATATGTAAATAATTGGGATTTGGTGGATTTGTCGGCGTCTTATTTGCTTGGAAAATATGCGTATGAGGAGGGGCGAAGTGATATTTTATATGAATTATCTAAAACCCACCATCTTTGGAGCGAGCGAGTTTCCGTTGTTGCAAGCCATTATTTTATCAAACGAGGCGATTTTGAAATAATATTAAAATTATCAGAACATTTTTTAACCCACAAACACGATTTAATGCACAAAGCTTGTGGTTGGATGTTAAGAGAAGTTGGAAAAATTAATGAAAAACCTTTGTTGGATTTTTTAGACAAGCATTACAAAAAAATGCCAAGAACCATGCTCCGTTATTCCATCGAAAGGTTAAGTGAGGATAAAAAAGCCCATTACATGAAAAAGGATTAGGGTTGTTTTAAAGGGTTTAAGAGTTTATATGAATAATAAAAAAAAGGTTGAAGATTTTTATGTCCTCAACCTTTTTCTAACAAATGAAAATATTAAATCTTAGAAATTAAACTTATAAGATAAAAGCACTTCATGACCGATTGCATCGCCTTTTGCATTATAATTATTGCTAAGAATATTTTTGTTTAATTCCATTTTACCATAATCAAAATAACGATATCCTAAACCGATTGAATTTTTTTCGTTTAAATCATAATTAACACCAAAACCAGCATTCCATGCAAAATTTGTTTTATCATCGGAAATACTTAATGCACCATAGCTTATTTTGGTATCAACAAAAGCCATACCAAGTCCACCACCAATATAAGGAGTGAATTTTGTTTCGTTTTTAAAGTCATAATAAGCATTAATAACTAAGGTATCGATTGATACTTCGTTATTAACATTTGTTGTGTAACTTTTTTTAACATCGCCACGAGTCATATATTCAAGTTCAGAACGAACAGGAACATTGAATTTTTTAGAAAAATCATAACCAAAAGCCAAACCAAGATTTACAGTTGAGTCTTTTGCATCAGTGTAATTTGTTGTTGAACCCATATATGTTTCGGTTACTTTTGAAATTTCAGTAAAATTAACCCCAAGTTTAGGAGAGATATAAAATCCGTCCATTTTGGTTGTTTCAGCTGATGCTATGTTAGTTGTTGCGAACAATATTGTTGTTGCAAATAAAATTTTCTTCATTACTTCTTCCTTTTTTTAAAAAAAATTAAAATAAAGTCGCCGATGTTTTAAAAAAGGCGACTGGAAGTTAGCAACTACACAAAAATAGTGCGACATATTGACCTTGTTTTAAATATAACACAAGGTTTATTTTGCCGCCTTCCAGTCATTTTTTAAGATGACCAAAAGGCATTGCAAATTTTCGTATTTACACTATTACGTTTTGTGAGAGGTTGCTACACCTCAAAAGAGAGAACTCCTCCCTTTCAAGGAAAATTTTATAACAAATATTGTTTAAAATCAATGATAAAAGTATAATAAAAAGAGAGTTAAATACCCTTACAAAGAGAATTTTTCGCCTAAATATACTTTTTTAACTTGTTCGTTTGATGCGATTTGTTCTGGATTTCCTTCCATCAAAACAACACCGTCATAAAGAATATAAGCACGGTCAATGATTTCAAGGGTTTCGCGAACATTATGGTCGGTAATCAAAACTCCAAGTCCAAGATATTTAAGTTGAGATACAAGGTCACGAATGTCGCTTACCGCAATTGGGTCAATTCCCGCCAAAGGTTCGTCAAGTAACACAAAAGAAGGTTTAGCAGCCAAAGTCCTTGCAATTTCAACTCTTCTTCTCTCACCACCTGATAAAGAAATTGCCAAAGAATTTCTTAAATGGCTTACCGAAAATTCGGCCAATAATTCATCAAGCATAGCGTGTCTTTTATCAAGGTTTGGTTCGGTTACTTCTAAAACCGCCATAATATTTTCTTCGACTGTTAAGGTTCTGAAAATCGAAGCTTCTTGGGGCAAATATCCAATACCAAGTTTTGAACGACGATAAATAGGCAATCCAGTAATGTCAACACCATCAACACAAATTTTACCAAAATCAGGACGAATAATCCCCGTAACACAATAAAAACAAGTGGTTTTACCAGCACCATTAGGGCCAAGTAACCCGACGGCTTCACCCCGTTTAACATTTAAAGAAATATTTTTTAAAACAGGTCTTTTTTTATAGCTTTTTCCAATGGAATGAACAAACAATCCACTTTCGCTTGAATCTTTTTTGTTTAAACCGTTTTTATTATTAAAGGAACTCAATCTTCCACCTTTTGCTTGTTTTCTTGTTTTTTGTTGTCTTTATATTCAGGAATGAAAACACCCTTTACTTTTTCTTTGCCTTTTGAATAAAGTTTGCTTATACCTGTTTTCATATTTACAGTTGCATAAGCTCCCGTCAAGATATTTTTGTTTCTTTCGATTTTTATATCGCCTTCAAGCCTTATAATCATGGTTTCAAGGTTATATCTTGCGCGCTTTGCATATATTTTTTCACTTTCCCCAGTAAAAACAACATCGTCAAAAGCATCGATATATTGAACTTCAAGATTTTTGTCACGACCCTCTTTAAAATGAGCAGTCATAGTTTTAGCGGTAACAGTTTTTCCATCGTCTTTGACCACCTTAGCATTTTCTCTTGCAACGGCCATTTTTTTGTTTTGCCAATATTCAAATATATTAGCAGTCAAAGTATTACCCTTTGTAATAGTTTTAGCAGGTTTACCATTTAAAATCATAACGCCTTGTTTAATGTCATAAACAATAGAATTACCATAAGCGGTTTCGTTAAGGTTTTTAATAACGATATTTCCATCGCCGTTAACCATATAAATATCATTTTTATTGTTTTCATTAACATCGTAAAAAGCTTTTAAAATATCAGCATTTAAAGTAACATTGCCTCGCACAGCCTTTGCTTTTCCGTTTGCAATCACAACTTTTTCATTTTGTTGCCATTCAATGGAATCTTCGGCGGTAATTTCGATTTCCTTGCCATCGTTTTTATTGGTTAAATCAAAACCTTGTGAAAAAGCTTGTGGTGTTAATAAAAATATAAAAAATAAAATCTTAAAAACCATAATTACCGTCTTTCAATGTCATTTTTGCTTTACCCTTTACCACCATTTTATTACCGTTATCCGTGATTTTGAAACCTTTACCTTCTATCACACCTTTTAAAGTGGTAATAGTAACTTTTTTATCCCCATTAACTTCTTTTGTATCCGTGTTGATTTCAGCACTTTCCGTAACCAAAGAATATCCATTGTCGGAAAATATAGCAACATCGCCATTAAATTTAACTTTGTTATTATTTCGATTATATTCGCCGTTTAAAGCCGAAAAAGTAACAAAAACATCAGAATTTAAGGTTAAATCACCATTTGGTTTTTCAAGCACTATGATGGATTTAGTTTTTTCAAAAGCTCTTAATGCTTTCATGTTAAAAGGTTGCATTTTTTTATCAAAACTTTGATACAAAGGGTTGTTAATGGTCATTTGATTAACATTTACCTTTGATATTTCATTTATATCAGAAGATATTAAATTTTGTTCTTTTTTCAAATGAGGCCATAAAATCATAAACGATATAAGCACACAAGCAAAAGAAGGTAAAAAGAGTTTAAGAAATCTTACAGCTTTTGAATATTTTTCAAAATTATAAGACTCCTTAATCTCTTTTGGATAAAATGAGGAATGTTTTTTTAGCTTATTTTCAGTCAAATTTTAAGCAATCCCAGCTTTTAAACAATCATGAATATGTAAAAATCCAACAGGCTTAAAGTCTTCAACGACGAAAGCATTTGTGATTTTATTTGTGTTAAGGAAATTCACAGCATCAGAAGCAAGAATATCTTTTCCCAAAGTTCTTGGATTTGCAGTCATGATATCGCCAACCTTTTTGTTTAAAATATCGTTTGTCATATGTCGTTTAAGGTCACCATCGGTTATAATCCCGATTAAATTACCTTCTTTATCAATGACGCCAACTGCACCGATATTTTTTCTTGTCATTATTATGATCGTTTCGTCCATAGGAGTATCAATGAAAACCAAAGGTAAACCTTCTGATTTTGTCATGATATCGCTTACTTTTAACAATTTTTTGCCAAGCTTACCACCTGGGTGAATATTCCTGTATTGTTCTTTTGAAAAATGTTTCATGTCAAGCAAGCAAAGCCCCAAAGCATCACCTAAAACAAGGTTTATAGTAGTAGAAGTAGTAGGAGCAAGTCCAAGTGGGCAAGCCTCTTTTGCTTTTGGAATTTCAAAAGTGATATTTGCATTTTTACCCAAAGTACTTTCTTTGTTATTAACAAAAGCATAAAGAGAAATACCAAATCTTTTTGCAAAGGATATAATATCGTTAAGTTCTGTGCTTTCCCCAGAGTTTGAAAGAGCCAAGATAACATCATCTTTTGTAATCATTCCAAGGTCGCCATGGCTTGCTTCGGCTGGGTGAATGAAAAATGATGGTGTGCCAATAGATGATAAAGTAGCAGCAATCTTTCTTGCAATATGAGCGCTTTTACCAATGCCAGTGACAATTAATCTTCCCTTGCATTCGTAAATGCCATTGACGATGTTTATAAAATCATCATTAAGTTTTTCTTTAAGTTCAATGATGCCTTTTATTTCTGCGTCAATTACTTCTTTTGCTCTGTTTATAATATCCATTTTAATTATTAACTCCTTATTATAAAAATGTATATATTAGTGGCTGAAAATATCAAGATCTTGGAAACCTGATACATCAAGCAACGCTCTTGCTGGTAAAAATTCGAAACAAGCATGAGCAAGATGAGCTCTGTTTTCTCTTAAAAGAATTTTTTCAAGTCCTTCTCTTACTTTATGTAAATACAAAACATCAGCAGCAGCATATTCAAGTTGTTTTTCACTATATTCGCTTGCGCCCCAATCGGATCTTTGCATTTCTTTTTCAATTTCGACATCAGCAAATTCTTTGCACAAAGTTTTAAGGCTGTGATTTTCGGCATTAGTTCTTGCAATTTTTGATGCAATTCTTGTGCAATATATGTTTTTACAAGCAATTCCAAGATGGAGAAGAATATATGACAAATCAAACCTTGCGTATTGGAAAATTTTTAAAATTTTATCATTGGATAAAACCGCTTTAAGGTTAGGAGCCTCGTATTCATTTGGTTCAAACCTTATAACATAAGCCTCGCCATCGCCATTAGAAATTTGAAGAGCACAAAGGCGGTCTCTTCCAAGTTTAAGTCCGTTTGTTTCCGTGTCAATTGCAACCGTATCGCTTGGCACAAAGCTTGAAGGAAGATCTCCAACACAATAATGAATATTAGTCAAAATTTTTTACCTTTTTTTTAAAATTATCAAAATTGGTGCCCAGAAGAAGATTCGAACTTCCATATCGGTTAAGATACCAGCACCTGAAGCTAGCGCGTCTACCATTTCGCCATCTGGGCGGTTATTTTTAATCAAAAATATATTATATATAGTATCAAATATCAAGTTTTTTATAAATGTTTCAAAACGATTATTCGTATAAAGATTTGCAATTAATCGTAAATTCGTTTATATCTTTAAGATGGTAAGAAAACTCTTTTTATTTTATAAGGAAAACTTTAAATGAGCGAAAATCAAGAAAATCAAAAATCAATATATAGTTTTAAATCAATTCCAGTAATTGGCATTATTAAAGAATCTTTTAATGCGTTTTTTAACCTTTTAAAAGATAATGAATGGCTAACCAAGTCTGCGATTGG
>JAKJEU010000087.1 GCA_022705265.1 Pseudomonadota bacterium
TTAAGATTTATGAAAATTCCATCGCGTCAACTGGAATTACCGAAGAAGAAGCATTGAAAAAAGGAATCAAGGCAAAATCGGTTACCGTAATTGATGCATATCGTCCGGAATTTATGCCAACTCATGAAAAAGTAATGTTTAAGGTGGTTTATAACGAAGAGACAAGAGTTATTATTGGGGCTCAATTATTGTCCGAAATTGATTTGACCCAAGTAATTAATGCCATGTCAGTTTGCATTCAAAATAAGGTGAAGGTCGAAGATTTAGCATTTATGGATTTCTTCTTCCAACCTCATTTCAATAAGCCTTGGAGCTTTATTAATTTGGTAGGGTTAGAGGTTTTAAAAGAAAATTCTTAAAGCTTAATAATCTTTGCAAATCTGTGAAATGTTTCGTTTGCGATTCCGTTTTCTTGTAATGTTTTTATGTATTGGTTGAAATAATTTTTTTCTTGTTTTATTTCAAGATATTTTTTTATACCCAATTTAAAAATATAAGAAGATGGAAAAAAAGGTACAGGAAAATCAGTTCCAAAGACTAGTTTGCTTTGTAATTCTTTATCTTTTGAAATTTCGTTTAAATATTTGTTTCGTGAAGGGATTAATATTGCGCTTGTGTCGCCGTAACAATTTTCATATTTTAAAGCCAATCTTTTAAAGTCATCAAAATAAGAAGTTTCAAAAGGCAAAAAATTAGTTCCAAGGTGAGCAATTATCAAAGTAACTCCGTTTTTCAAAGCAATTTCAAAATTGTTTGGGTTTGAATAAGACGAATCATATTCAAAAAAAGCATGCTCAATTCCACTGTGGCAAAGCAGAGGGATTTTGTAATGGGATAAAGCTTGATAAAAATCGATGCATTTATGGTTTGTAAGGTCAATGTTTTGGCTGGACGGTATCCATTTGATAAGTTTTGCTCCAATTTTTATATATTCTTCTAGCTTTTTTATGGCATCTTTTCGATATGGGTGAATGCTTGCACCGAATAATAAAATGTCTTTGTTTTTATTTATAACGCATATGACTTCTTCGTTGGTGGCGTTTGGATATATGCTTTCTTTTATTAATTTTCCGCTTTCTTCATATGCGCCGTCAAGAGCAAGAACCACAGATTTTTCAACAATACTTTCTTTGATGGATTTAATAAAAAATTCGATTAATTCTTGATTGCTTTTGTTTTGAAACAACAATTTTAACCCTAAATAAGATAATTTAGAGGAGATTCCTTCTATTTTCAAGCCAGTTTTAAGGCTTGGGATATGAGTGTGCATGTCTATAATCATGAATCTTATTATATACGAAAAAATTTTTTTGTATAAGTATAAAAATATGCTTGACTCTTATTTAGAATGATTCTAAAACTAATTTTAAATTAAACTAATTTAAAAAAGGCAAAAGAATGTCAAACCAAGCTAAAACAAATGAAATTTCAGAACAAATTTTTAAAATCTTAACTCATCGAGAATTAAGGTATGGTTCAATTCCAGATGATAATAAAAAGGCTTTAATAATTGAAAATCTTAATAAATCGATTGAAAAAAATGAACCAATCAAAGTTTTAATCGGTTGGGCTGCTTGTAAAAATAAAAATCTTTTACATAAAAATGCTGATATGGCAGAAGCAAAAACCATAAAAAACATGAAATCTCATCTTGATAAGATTAATTCGATTTATAACAAAGGTTATGAAATCACTATACATCATCTTGATAAAAGAATGGCTGATATGAATGGTTTTAGTATGGAAGAAACCGAAAATTACAAAAAATCTTTGAGCGAGGTTTTGAAAAAAGAAGGTTTAGAAGAAAATGTTAAAATTGTTTCTGATAAAGAATTAATTGAAAACAACAAAGAAGAATTTAACAAAGCATATGAAAAAGCAAACAAAGAAATCACGATTGAAAGATTAAGGCAAGCCCCAGCATACGATATCCATATGAAAAATGCGGTTCATAATAATTTCAAGGGCGAATCAAACGAGGTGATAGAAGAATCTTTAAGAAAGATGGTGGTTTATAAAGTGGCTGAAATCGAAAGCGGTATTTTAAAAGATGTTCCATATGATGTAAGAATATTTTTTAAAAGTGGAGTGGTAAAAGAAGGAGAAGTTCCTGAAAGTGCGATATATCAACATTTTGCAAAAAATCCTTATAAACAATCTTTTAATACAAAAGCGACTTTAAATTGTTATACAGGAAGCAAAGGAAATGCAAAACAACCTTGGATGTCTCATGGAATTTTGGTGGAGCAAAACGGAGATATAAGTATATCAAAATCATTATCAGAAGAAAAAGAGGGAGCAAAAATAAGGTTCTTTTCACAATCGGAATTAGCCGAAAGAGGAATTAAAACAAAATGTCAATTATGTAAGAATTGTACTTGTGGCAAAAAGTTTGCATCTTCAATCGCTTATGAGAGTGGAAATGATAACGAAAAATCAAGAGAATTAATCAGGCAAAATGATATTAATTTATTAAGATTAGAAGAAAAAAATAAAGATTTTATGGCTGTTCAAATGCTTAAAAAACAAGGTAATAGTAAATAAATTTACTTTTGCAAAATATATTAATAAAAAAGGTTGCAGGGATTAAATTTATAAGCTATTTTCAAGTAGTAAAGCGATGAAGTTTTTTTAAAGCTTACTTTTAAAAATATTAACTTATTTTAAGGAGAATAGATTAAATGACAAAATGGGTCTACACATTTGGTGACGGTTCTGCTGAAGGACACGCTAAAGAAAAAAACCTATTAGGTGGTAAAGGTGCGAACCTTGCTGAAATGTGCAATATTGGAATTCCAGTTCCTCCTGGATTCACAGTAACCACAGAAGTATGTACATACTTTTATAAAAACGGAAAACAATATCCAGCTGAATTAAAAGCCCAAGTTGAAGATGCGGTTAAGCATTCTGAAAAAATCATGGGATCAAAATTCGGTGATGTTGAAAATCCATTATTATTCAGTGTTCGTTCAGGAGCAAGAGTTTCTATGCCTGGTATGATGAACACAGTTTTGAACCTCGGTTTGAACGATGCAACAGTTGAAGGTTTGGCTAAGAAGTCAGGAAACCCAAGATTTGCATATGACAGCTACCGTCGTTTCATTCAAATGTATTCAGATGTTGTTTTGGGCGTTGAACACCATGATTTTGAACATGCATTAGCAGATTTCAAAAAATCAAAAGGTTACAAGCTTGATACAGAAATGACAGCAGAAGATCTTAAAGCTTTGATCGTTGAATACAAAAAAATCGGCGAAAAAGCTGGCAAGCCAGTTCCACAAGACCCAATGGAACAACTTTGGGGTGGTATCGGAGCAGTATTTGGTTCTTGGATGGTTAAAAGAGCTATTACATACCGTAAATTGAACGCGATCCCAGAAGAATGGGGTACAGCGGTTAATGTTCAAGCTATGGTATTTGGTAATGCTGGTGATGATTCTGCAACTGGTGTATGCTTCTCTCGTGACCCTGCAAATGGTGAAAATGCATTCTATGGTGAATACCTTAAAAATG
The DNA here is from genome assembly GCA_022705265.1 of Pseudomonadota bacterium. Lineage (GTDB taxonomy): Bacteria > Pseudomonadota > Alphaproteobacteria > JAKJEU01 > JAKJEU01 > JAKJEU01. The sequence continues at coordinate 3,514 of JAKJEU010000087.1, forward strand.
CACAAGGTGAAGATGTTGTTGCTGGTATCAGAACTCCACAACCTATGTCAAAAGCTGCTAAGGCTAAGGCTTTGGCTCGTGGTGAACAAGACCTCCCATGTATGGAAGATGAATTCCCAGCTCTTTATGCTGAACTTGTTGCAATCAAAGACAAGCTTGAAAAACATTACACAGATATGCAAGATATGGAGTTTACAGTTGAAAAAGGTAAACTTTGGATGTTGCAAACAAGAAATGGTAAAAGAACTATTGCTTCTGCTTTGAAAATTGCAGTTGACATGGTTAACGAAGGTTTAATTGATAAAAAGGTAGCTTTGACAAGAGTTGACGCTGCTCAAATCGACCTTTTGTTGCACCCTGCATTGGATGAAAAAGCCCCAAAAGAAGAAATCGCAAGCGGTCTTCCTGCTTCTCCTGGTGCTGCTGTTGGTGCTGTTGTATTCTCAGCAGATGATGCAGAAGTTTGGGCAAAAGATGGCAAGAAAGTAATTCTTTGCCGTACTGAAACTTCACCAGAAGATATCGGTGGTATGCATGTATCACAAGGTATCGTTACATCAAGAGGTGGTATGACATCACACGCTGCTGTTGTTGCTCGTGGTATGGGTACTCCTGCTGTATGTGGCGTTGGCGAAATTCACATTGACTATGCTAAAAAACAATTCTCTGTAAACGGTAAAATTGTTAAAGAAGGCGATGTTATTTCATTAGACGGTTCAAAAGGTAAGATTTATCTCGGTGCTGTTCCTACTAAGGCTCCAGAAGTTACAGGTGACTTCGGAACATTGATGGGTTGGGCTGATGAAATCAGAACTTTGAAAGTTCGTACAAATGCTGAAACTCCTGCTGATGCTAAACAAGCTTTGAAGTTTGGTGCAGAAGGTATTGGTCTTTGCCGTACAGAACATATGTTCTTTGATGCTTCAAGAGTTACTTTCATGCGTGAAATGATTCTTTCAACAACAGAAGAACAAAGAAAAACTGCTTTGGCAAAATTACTTCCTTTCCAAAGACAAGATTTCAAAGAATTGTTCGAAATTATGGACGGTCTTCCTGTTACAATTCGTTTCTTAGACCCACCTTTACACGAATTCTTGCCACACTCTGAAACTGAACAAGCTGAAATTGCTAAGACTTTGGGCGTAAGCTTAGAAGCAGTAAAACAAAGAAATGCTGCTTTGCACGAAGCTAACCCAATGCTTGGACACAGAGGTTGCCGTCTTGGTGTAACTTACCCAGAAATCTATGAAATGCAATCACAAGCTGTTTTCGAAGCTGCTTGCGAACTTGCAAAAGGTGGAAAGGTTGTTGAACCAGAAATCATGATTCCTTTGGTTGGTACAAAGAAAGAATTGGATTTGATGAAAGAATGCGTTGTTAAAATGGCAGAAGAAACTTTCAAAAAATTCGGTGTAACTTTGAAATATACTGTTGGTACTATGATCGAGCTCCCAAGAGCTGCTATCCAAGCTGGAAATATTGCTGAAACAGCAGAATTCTTTAGCTTTGGTACAAACGATCTTACACAAACAACTCTCGGTCTTTCAAGAGACGATGCTGGTAACTTTATCGATGCTTACATTTCAAAAGGCATTTATATGAGAGACCCATTTGCATCTATCGACCAAGATGGTGTTGGCTTCCTTATCAAACACGCTGTAAACGAAGGTAAGAAAACAAGACCTGGTATGAAGATGGGTATTTGTGGTGAACACGGTGGTGAACCAGAATCTGTTAAATTCTGCCATAAGGCTGGTTTGACATATGTTTCATGTTCTCCATTCCGCGTGCCAATCGCAAGACTTGCTGCTGCACAAGCTGCTGCTATGGATAAGTAATTAATTTACTTATTTGAAACATAAAAAAGCCCCTAGGTTTACGAACTTAGGGGCTTTTTGTAAAGTTATTATTTGTTATTTTTAAAAAAAGGAAACGAGGTTGCCCCAACCAAACTATCAAAAAACGAGCAACCTCGTCCTTTACTCCGAATGTAAACGATACTTCATTTCGGAATAAACTTTAATCCAAGTATACAACATACGCCAATTAAAACCTTTGTTTTAGTAAGGCGGTAATTATTGGTATCTTAATACTATAATATGAATGTTTTTTTTTAAAAGACAATAGGAAAAAAATATTTTTTTTAAAATTTTGTGCTAATATCAGATTATGAAAAATAAAGAAAAGTTAAAAAAAGAAGAAAAATTACTTGATTCCATTGAAAAATTATCAGCAAGAATTGATGTTTCTGGGCTTAGAGATTATATTGAATCAAGTAAAAATCCTTGGAGTATTATTTGGAGAAATTTCTTAGCGGGAGTTTCAAGAGGTGTTGGCTTAACCGTAGGAGCAACGATTGTAGTTGCAGTGATAATCAAGGTTTTATATGGCTTGATTCAAATGAATATCCCTTATCTAACCGACCTTTTAAACGAATTGGTGGTAATGATAAAAAGCGTGCAACCTTAAATTGTAGTTGTAACAACTACTTTTTTAGTTGTGATTAAAAAAGCAAAATTTTTAAGGAATTTTTTTATGAGTAAAACAGTTTTATTTGCGATTTTAGAAGAGTATGCAGATTATGAAGCAGGATATGTTTCTTTGTTGCTTCAAGCAATGAGCAAAGGGGAATATGTTGTTAAAACTGTTTCTTTTCAAAAAAATCCAATTAAGTCTATGGGCGGTTTTACTGTAATTCCCGATTACGATGTTGTTTCGGCTCCAAAAGATTTTGTTGGGCTTGTTTTAATTGGTGGAATGTCATGGAGAAAAGAAGAAGCAAAAGCTATAAAATCTTTGGTTAAATATGCGTTTGATAAGGATAAATTAGTAGCAGGAATTTGTGATGCAGCAGGCTTTCTTGCCACAACTGGTATATTAAATAATATAAAACATACGGCAAATGATTTAGATGATATAAAACTGTGGGCAGGGGATAATTACAAAGGCGAATCAAAATATATAAGAGA
>JAKJEU010000088.1 GCA_022705265.1 Pseudomonadota bacterium
TTCAAAAAATTTACATAAAATATTTCGTTATTTACTGACGATGATTTTTTATTTATTTATAAATTCTGTGTTTATTCTTAAATTTCAAGAGAAAGACTATACTTTGGAAAGTCAATTTTTATCCGAATTTGCAAGTTTTTCATTTGGTTTTTTCCTTATGTATCTTGGGCTTCATTTGTTGTCTGATTTTTTATATGTTATAAAATGTTATCCAAAATGGTTGGATAAAAATAGGGGTAAGGAATTCCTTATTTTTTCTTCTGTGATTGTATCTTTGTATGTTTTTGGATATGTCAGTGCAAGGATTACAAGTTATAATTCATATGACATTATTGTTAATAAACCAAACATAGATTTAAAGGTTGCGGTTATTGCCGACTTGCATCTTGGCAACCACATGGTAAGTGGCGAAAGATTGGTAAAAATTGCAAAAAAGGTTAACGAATACAACCCTGACCTTGTTTTGTTTTTGGGTGACCAATTTGATTATTATAAATCACCTGTGGATTTTGCAAGTTATGAGCAAGGGTTTAAGGAATTTAATGCAAAACTTGGAAAATTTGCGGTGGTAGGAAATCATGAATATTATGGGGACAGTTTTTTTCTTATATCATCAAAATTGCATGATTTAGGTATATTTACTTTGCGAGATAGAAAAAAGGCATTCGATAATTTTGAAATAATTTCAAGAGATGATAAAATTATGGAAACGGCTAAGTCTTTGAAAGGTTTTAATGTTGATAATAACAAGCTTTCAATCGTTTTGTCGCATCGACCTGATAAAATAAGGATTGACGAAGCAGTTAATGAAAAAATTGATTTAATGATATCTGGACATACTCACGGAGGGCAAGTTTTCCCATTAAATTTAATTATAAAATATGGTTTTGGTTTAAGAAGCAAAAAGATTGAGGATACCAATTTGTTTATATCAAGTGGAGTAGGTGGTTTTTATCCTTTAATAAGGCTTTTTACTGATTCGGAAGTGGCTTTTTTAAACATAAAAAGTAACTAGTTACCAATAAAAAAATATTTTTTAAGGCATCTAGCTTTTTTATTAATTTGGTGTTATACCTAGCAACAAAAATATATTGTTTAAAATTTTAATAAAGAAGGTTTTTTATGACTCCGCAACTACTTACGATTGTGATTTTACTTATTACTTGTGCTCTTGGAATGGCCTTGGGTGCTATAAGGATAAAGGGCATAGGTCTAAGTGTCGGGGGTGTTTTATTCTCGGGTATTATTTGTGGTTATATTTTAAATATAAGGCAAGTTGAGCTTCAAGTATCGAGTCTTGAATTTATTCGTGATTTTGGTTTGGTGCTTTTTATTTACACCATCGGTATGCAAGTTGGAGCGGATTTTTTCGAAACTTTAAGAAAAAATGGTAAAGTTCATTTTGTTATAACCGGCTCAATTATGCTTATGGGTGCATTAATCACTTTTATTATTTATAAATTTGCTGGTGTGTCGCTTCCTGTTGCTCTTGGTATATTCTCGGGTGCGGTAACAAGCACACCATCACTTGGTGCGGGTCAACAAGCTTTGCTGGAAATGGGTTTTGCAAAAAAGGCTGTTTCTGATATTTCTATTGCCTATTCAATTGCATATCCGCTTGGTATGGTGGGTATTTTCGTGGTGGTTTTGTTTTTAAAAACAATTTTAAGAATAAATATCCATTCCGAAGTTATTAAGTATGAAAAAAGCAAAGAAAGCGAACATGAGCCAATTGGTACTGCTAATTTAGTGGTTAAAAACGAATTTTGTGATGGTTTGCCTTTGCTTGCAATCCCTGGAATGTATAAGCAAGGTGTGGTCGTTTCAAGAATGAAAAGAGACGGCGAAGTATTAATTCCAACCATCAGAACCGAAGTAAAAATCGGAGACATTTTGCATCTTGTAGGCCCTCAAAGCAAGATTAACGACATGAAAATAATTCTTGGAAGACAAGAAGATGATACTTTTGTTAATATAAGTGACATAAGGTCTGAAAAAATCACGGTTACAAGTCATAAAGTAATTGGAAAAACCATTGAATATGTTACTGAAACTGCTCCTGGTGAGTTTGTTATTTCAAAAATCAAAAGAAATGGTATAGAGTTTCCGTATTCTTCTGATTTGGTTTTGTGCTTTGCTGATGAAATTACAATTGTTGGTAAGCAAATTGATGCTCTTCCATTAATTCAGTTGGTTGGGAATGATAAAAAGGCTGTCGAAAAAATTAAAATCATGCCGATGTTCCTTGGAATGGCTTTGGGTGTGCTTTTGGGGGTTGTTCCTTTTATTTTGCCAGGTGGAGACATGAGTATTAAGCTTGGTCTTGCTGGTGGACCTTTAATCATGGCGATTATCCTTGCAAGAGTTGGTAATTTGGGGCCAATTATTTGGTATTTACCTCAAACCGTGAATTTTGCATTGCGTGAGTTTGGACTTGTTTTATTCCTTGGCGTTATTGGTATTACTTCTGGTCCAAAGTTTTTTGAAATATTGGCTTATGGTGATGGTTTAAAATGGGTTATGCTTGGTCTTACTATTACTTTAATTCCTGCAATTATTATGGGAATTGTTGCAAGATTTTTCTTTAAAGAAAATTTCTTAACCATCGCGGGTCTTATTTCTGGAAGTTATATGAATACTTCGGCGCTTGCTTTTTCAAATGGTTTATCACCATCTCAAGCTGCTACTATGGCTTATGCTTCGGTTTATCCTTTGGCAACTTTGCTTACGATTCTTGTACCTCAAATCGTGGTGTTTTTTGTAAAGTTGATTGGATAGTTATTTAATTATAGTTGATTTTTGAAAAATAAAGTCATACCATAATTATATGAAAATATTTTTAAGCAAAAGAATCTCCTCCCCTTGTGGGGAAAATATATAAGTTTGTTTTTTAACAAATCGCTTAACTATAACTTATTTAAAATGGAGATTTTATTATGCTTGATATTAAATTTATCAGGGAAAATCCTGATGTTGTGAAGACTGCCGTAAAAAATAAAAATATTAAACTTGATGTTGATTTGCTTTTGAAAATCGACATGGAACTTTTGAATGTTAAAAACTTAATCCAAAATTTATCGGAAGAAAAAAATCGTTTAAGCCTTGAAATAAGAAATAATAATGAAGAGGCTAAAACAAGGGCTTTGGAGGTCAAGGTTTTAATCAAAGAAAATGAGGAAGCCTTAAAGGAAAAAGAGCAAGAGTTTAAAAAAATGATGCTTTTAACTCCGACAATTCCAAGCGAAGAAGTGCCAATTGGAATTGATGCAAGTTTTAATGTTGTCACCAAAAAGTTTGGAGAAATAAGAAAATTCGATTTTAAGCCAAAAAGCCATATAGAGCTTTTGGACATAAATGATTTAGCCGAATTTAATAAAATAACAAAGATATGTGGAAGCCGAACTTTGGCTTTGAAAAACAATCTTGCAAGGCTTGAAATGGCTTTGTGGCAATTTACATATGATATTTTGTTTGAAAAAGGTTTTACTTTGTTTAATCTTCCATCAGTTGTATTTGAAGAAGCTTTGTATGGAACGGGGCATTTCCCAAATGAAATTGAAAATACTTACGCCTTACCAAAGGATAAGCAATATTTAACAGGGACAGCAGAAGTAGTCTTAAACGGAATTCATAAAGATGAAATATTAAACGAAGATGATTTGCCAATTAAGTATGCTGGTTTTTCGCCATGTTTTAGAAGAGAAGCAGGTTCATATGGAAAGGATATAAAAGGGCTTATCAGAGTTCATCAATTTATGAAGGTAGAGCAATTTATAATTACCAAAAATGATTTGGAAGAGTCGGAAAAAATGTATCAATTTTTGCTTAATAATACCGAAGAGCTTTTACAAAAATTAAAAATTCCATATCAAATTATAATGTGCTCAACCGGAGATATGGGGGTTGGTAAGTATAAAATGCAAGATGTTGAATGTTATTTACCTTCGGAAAATCGTTATATCGAAACGCACAGCTGTTCAAATCTTCATGAATTTCAAGCAAGGAGAACAAATATAAGGTATAGAGAAAATAAAACAAATAAAGTTAAGTTCGTTCATACTTTGAATAATACAGGCCTTGCAACGCCAAGAATATTGGCTGCAATAATTGAAAATTACCAAGAAAGGGATGGAAAAATCAAAATTCCAGAAGCTTTGAGACCATATTTAAGAAATTTAGAATGGTTATAACTTTTAACTGGAATATGACAAAAATTTTTTATAATATATTATTCTCTTATCGTTAAATTTATTCAGAGTGGTTAAAATGAAAATAAGTGTAGATGCAAACGCATTTTCTGCGTTGAAATCATATAATTTTAGGCGTTATTTGTATGTTCAAGTAATTTGTGTTATCGGTTTTTGGATGCAAGATACCGCAATGAAATGGATTGTTTATGAATTAACGGGATCTAATTCAAGTCTTGGTATCATAAGTATTGTTACCCAAACTCCAATTATTGCTTTGACTTTTTTAATTGGAGCATGGCTTGATAATGCAAATTATCGTAAGGTTATTTTAGCCACTCAACTTATGACTATGTTCCATGCGTTTACTTTGGCAGCACTTGTTTTTTCTGGCAATATTAATTATTGGTACATTGTGGTTTTGGCTGGTTATTATGGTTTTGTTAATGCCGTATATTGGCCAGCAAGGCAAGCATCAGTTGTTTGTTTGGTCGATAGTGATAAAGATTTAAAAAGTGGCATAAGCATTTATTCATGTTTATTTAACTTATCAAAATTGCTTGGACCTTCTATTGCTGGTTGGGTGATTTTTAAATATGGTTCTGGGGCTTGCTTTTTGTTTAATGCTTTGTCTTATATTCCTGTTATGTATGTTATATATATAACAACATTTAGAGAAAGAAAGAAAAAGACCGTAAAACAAAATGCTTTCAAATCTATGGTGGAAGGTTTTAAATATGTAAAAGATTTTACACCATTAAGAACGGTTATTATATTTTTGGCGGTTATTTGTTTGCTTAATGCTCCGATGGGTGTTTTGTTGCCATCAATTGCAAAAGATATATTAAAAGACGGTTCAAAAATGTTTGGTTATTTGCAAGGAGGCATTGGTTTCGGAGCGGTTATAGGCGGGGTTTTCTTATCAGGGTTTGTTAAATTAAGATATCTTCCATTTTCAATTGCGATTGCGGCAACATCTTTGGGGCTTATGCAATGTTGGTTTGCTTCGACTGCTGCTGTGGTTGCTAATTCTTTGGGTGATGGTGGTGTTATGTGGTATGGTTCTGAATCTGCTATGCCTTGGGCAATTTTTACAATTTTGTTGACTATTCCAATTGGTTTTTCAACGGTATGTACAACGGTTGGTATTAATACTTTGATGCAAACAGTTTGCGATGATGATAAAAGATCAAGGATTATAAGTTTTTATACTATATGTTTGAACGGTGTTTCGGCTCTTGGAATGCTTGCTTGTGGTTTTTTGGCGGATAAGTTTGGGACGATACAAACTACTATATTGTTTGGTGTTATGACGGTGGTTGCAGCAATGGTTTATTTATTTAATGCTCCAAAAGTGTCGAAAAGTTTAAGACCTGTGTTTGATATGATTGAACAAGAATCATAAAAAAATATAATTTATGGAAGCTCTAAGTCTTTAAGATTTAGGGCTTCTTTTAAAAGTTTAAGATATTTTTTCTGACTTATTTCAATTCCACCAAGAGAAGCAAGGTGAGGCGTTAAAAATTGAGTATCAAGAAGGATAAACCCTTTTTTATTTAATAAATTGACGAGATGAAAAAGTGCGATTTTAGAAGTGTTTTTCATGATTGAAAACATACTTTCACCAAAAAAAGCTCCTTTATGACTTACTCCGTAAAGCCCGCCGACGAGTTGGTCGTTAAACCATACTTCAATGCTGTGGGCTTTTTTTATTTTAAAAAGCTCGTTATAAAGTTCGAATATAGTTCCATTAATCCATGTTTCATCACGGTTGGCACAGGCTTTCATAACATCTTTGAATGCTTTATTTACTGTTATTTCAAAAATATTTTTGTTAAGTTCTCTTTTTAAACTTTTTGAAGGCTTAAAGGTTTCAAGAGGTATAATGCCTCGATTAATTGGTTCAACGGCAAATATTTCTTGTTCCTTTTTGCTGTTTGCCATAGGGAAAAGACCAACCTCGTACAAGTAAATTAATTCTTGGACGCTTATTTGTCGTGGCAAAATGTAATAATGGGCTTGGTTAGGAATTTGCGACTTCTCTTTCTTCGTTGAAACTTACAGCTTGTTCAAAATCAACGATCTCATAACAAGATGGGTCAGCAAAAACCTTTCTTAACAAGTTATTTGTAACGCCATGACCTGATTTATAACCTTTATACTTTCCGATAACAAGATATCCAGAAGTATATAAATCGCCAATAGCATCCAAAATTTTATGTCTTACAAATTCGT